>DASTAO010000278.1:0-10487 GCA_035712525.1 Kapaibacterium sp. (SeqCode) | reverse complement strand
TCGGAAATCAACTAAACGACTCACTTTCCAGCCTATTTGTTACTACAATCTCTGAGAATGGGAAATTGCAGAGCGCGAAACGTCTTGTTCCTCCCCATCGAGGAATCACTGTGATAGATGCAGTTATTACACCGGATTCAGCCCTCTTATTAACAGGGAATATCCGGAATCCTAAAACACCTTCGGACGATCTGTTTGCAGTAACACTGAATGAAAACACCTGTTTCACATCAAACACATTAGTGGTGACCTCTCATCCGACTGTTACGATCGACACTAACTACCTTATAACTCCAACGACGATTGCTGCTCCTTCAGGTACATTATATAATTTGCTCTCAACGGGCAGCCAAGTTGATTTTTGCAGCCTCGCAGCGGGAGTCAGTTCACCACCCAATCCAACATCTGCAATCTGCTATCCGAATCCACTTGAAGACAATAGAAATCTAACAATAGTATTTGCAATGCCGCTAAAGGCGGGCGGATATATAAGCATTATCGAAAATGCTCTTGGAGCTGAAGTCTATCATCGGCAGCAACGGCTCACCGGCGCTGAACAAATGATCAGTCTTGAGACGTCCGATCTCCCCGCCGGCATCTACACCATCGAACTCCTCGATCCCAATACCTTCGCCCCAGTCTGGCGAGGGAAAGTAGTCAAAGTAAACTAACTATCCTATTTCTCCCAGTACACCATTAGCGCATTTGAAGGTGGGCCGAGATCTTTATAAGTATTTCGCTTGCCCTCTTCCATGACAACATGTCCATAACCGGTAAACGGGTATGCCTTGAAATAAATAGTATCCCCTGGTTGAAAGCCGATTAGAGCGCCCGTATCATACTGAAGATTAAAATTGATTTCAGTTATGTTGCCTTTTATAGGGGGCATGATATAACCAAAACTATTGATAAACTGGAAAGTAGTAGTGTCATAGATACTAAGCGCAGGGTTCTTACCGCTTATCAAGTACATGCATGGCATATCGTCATAAGGGATATTTGAAAAATGTCCTAACACCTGCCCGACGATTGCACCTTCCTTTCTAAGATTGAGGGTATCTTTCGGCAGAAAAATGGCGTCGAGTGTAACACCCAACCGAGTTTCAGTCGGTTCGGTACTACTTCCGCATCCGATGGAGAATACCATGACTAGCATCAAGAAGCCAATAGGTATACGTACATTCATAGTAGGCTTTGGATGAGTTGATGTCATCGAATATAAAATGCAAAAAAAATATGAAAGTTACACCCCACCCGCGTTTCCCCAATCCGAACTTTCCCCCGGAAAAATTGCTTATTTTAGAGTAGATTTTTCTCATCATACAACCGATCGTTGAACCATTAATCGTGAACCGATATGAGTACACCAATTCGTAATCTCGCGCTTGTCGGACATGGCGCAAGCGGTAAAACCACGCTCGCCGAAGGATTGCTATTCGCCGCGGGGGCCATAAACCGCCGCGGCACCATCGCAGAAGGATCCACTGCCAGCGATTATCATCCCGATGAGATCGCCCGCAAACACTCGATCAACACGACGCTGTTAAGCTTTCACTCCGGTGGCATCAAACTCAATCTGCTCGATACACCCGGCTATAGCGATTTCACCGGTGAAGTCCGCTCGGCATTACATGTAGCCGATACAGCACTGATTTGTGTCAGTGCCGTCGGTGGTGTTGAAGTCGGTACCGATGCCGCCTGGGATTTCTCGACGCACGATCAGAACTCTGTCATCTTCGTCGTCAACAAACTCGATTCACCCGAAGCCCATTGGGATGACATCGTCGAAGAAATGAAAAATCATTTCGGCCACGAAGTCGTCGTCGTCCAATTCCCGTATAAGACGGGCGCGGGCTTTAACAAGATCATCGACATCATGAAGATGAAGATGCTTACCTTCAAGACTGATGGCTCCGGAAATTACACCGAAGAAGACATTCCGGATGATGTAAAAGAAAAAGCCGAGCAGCTTCATAAAGAACTTGTCGAGATCGTTGCCGAAAGCGATGACACATTGATGGATGAATTCTTCTCGAACGATGGTGTCCTGACCGAAGAACATTTTTCCGGCGGCATTCACGAATCGCTCGCCCACCGAAAATTATTTCCGATCTTATGCGCCAGTGCCGATACAAATGTCGGCGTAAAGCGCTTGCTTGAATTCATTACAACGAATGCACCCGCTCCGGAAGATCACGTTGCCGATGTTGTCGGCATTAATCCGGAGACAAAGAAGGAAGTACATCTGAACACTGCGCCGAAAGATGCAACAACGCTTTTCGTATTCAAGACCGTCAGCGAAGCCCATCTCGGCGATCTGTCATTCTTCCGTATGTATCATGGCGTGCTTCATCATGGCCAAGATCTCGTCAATGAATCCAATGGCAGAGGCGAACGCGTGATGCAGCTTTACACGATGACCGGAAAGAATCGTAAGGAAGTGCAGGAAGTGGTTAGCGGCGATATTGCTGCGGCGGTTAAGTTAAAAGATACCCATACCAATAATACACTTTCGTCAAAGACCTTCCCGGTAGTATTAACTCCTATTCAATTTCCGGAGCCGGTAATCGCCAGTGCCGTCCGCACAAAAAATAAAGGGGATGAAGAAAAGCTTGCCAACGGACTCCACGCGTTGCATGAAGAAGACCCGAGCTTCACCGTTCGTCACGACACCGAACTCGTGCAGACGATCATCGAAGGCCAGGGCGAGTTGCACCTCGATATTGCGATCAAGCGATTGAAAGAGCGGCAGAAGATCGATGTCGAGATCGTCGAGCCGCGCATTCCATTCCGCGAGACGATCAAGAGCAGCGCCGATACCCGCTATCGTCACCGCAAGCAATCAGGCGGCGCCGGACAGTTCGGCGAAGTCGCGATCAAACTCGCTCCGAAGCACCGAGGCGATGGTTATGAGTTTGAAGATGCGATCGTCGGCGGTGTGATCTCGAATAGATTTATCCCTGCAGTCGATAAAGGCATTCACGAAATGCTGACACGTGGCCCGCTTGCCGGATGCCCCGTCGTCGATGTGAAGGTAACATTATACGATGGCAAAGAGCACGCCGTCGATTCGAATGAAAACGCCTTCAAGACCGCTGGCCGCATCGCCTTCAAAGAAGCATTCCTGCAAGCCAAGCCTGCACTACTCGAACCGGTCTATGATCTCGAGATCACGGTGCCGGAAGAGTACATGGGTGATGTCCTCGGCGACATTTCATCGCGTCGCGGCAAAGTGCAAGGTATGGATGCCAAAGGCTCGTTCGAATTGATAAAAGCAAAAGTACCGCTCGCTGAATTACACCACTACTCAACGCGCCTACGCTCGCTAACCCAAGGCAAAGGCTCCCACCGCCAAAAATTTAGCCACTACGAAGAAGCCCCCCACGACTTCGCCAGCAAAGTAATAAGCTCCTACGCCGCCAGCAGAAGCGGAGAAGAGGAGTAATTAAAAATTAAAAATAGCAGTAGCGCGGACTCTCAGTCCGCGCTTTATTTAACATATTTAATGGTGTATAATACTATCCTGATGGTGCAGCATAGTATCTCTTGCTTTTAAATAATTACCGGCGCCAGTGAAGAAAGATGCTGCTGGGACACGCCTTGAATATAGGAAAGGAGTTTTCTGGTTTTGATGCTGTTCTAACGTATTTGGGGAAGTAATAAGCAATTCACCATTTGATCGTTCAGCAAAGACTCTTTGCATAAGTGCAGGGATATCGATTAAGATAATCTTGTTAGGCGGCACTAATGATACTTGTAAGGCGGCAGCAAGTTTAGCTTCGATTTCAATGAGTTCTTTGTCTCCAAATGATACAGGTTTCCAACCTGTCGGTGAAGCCTCAAATATTACAGACGAAACTGCTTTTCCGTTTATATAGATAGGGTAAACTATTTGGTGAGTATTTAAAAGTAATAATTCAGGATTTTTAGCAGGGTTATATTTTATGATTGCTTCTTTATCGGCATAAAAAATATTAATTCCATTTTCAAGCTTTACGTCAGCCGCATCTATCTCTTTTAGAGACTTGAAACCTAGACTGGAATCACCCCTTGCAAGAAGTTCGCGAAATGTTTGAAGAACGGAATCTTTGAATGATGTTGGGTTGTCATAGGATTCTTTATCAGAACATGATTTACATGAATTAAATACAATCAATAAACAAATATAGGCGAAAAAAAGGATAATGTACTTCATGCCTAGTATCACTCTTTTGGTGAGATAGGAAAGATATTGAAATACTCATTTTCATGAGATTTATATTTTACACTGCCACTTGTTCCGGGCATCGAAATAGACCCTTCTTGCCGGGTATAAATACTGTATGGTATTGTTCTTGTCGTTCCTTTACGAATTGGTAATGGGTCAATGATGCAAACATAGCTTCCGGCGTAGCCGCTTTTTATATTCGTATATCCATAAGTGATGGTGAAATGGTAATAGTTATCCTCCAAGCCATACCCCCATTTTGAAATAAATGGGTGCCCTGCGTCAATCTGTTCTCGAATATCTTTCCAAGAGAAAAATTTGTCCATTTCTTTTTCAACAGAGTAATGAGTTGCTGTTGAGTCACGGTTAAAGATTGGTGTACCTCGACCATAGTCATCAGTACAAACTTTACCATCTAATACTAATTGGTCGCATTGTGTTAACAACTCCCCGCCAAATTTGCTATAAAAAGTCGAAATCATCTCTCCACATGCTGCCCAGCAAACAAGATCACTTTGTTGTCCTAAGCACGGAACATTGAGCTCATTACTGTCGGGAGGTGAAGTAATTGCATAAGAAGAAAAGGTTAAAAGTAGCCACACGATGCCCAGAAAAATAAAAGACAAAGTTCGAAGCTTCATAAACTTCGTAGATTGGGTAAAAGTAAGGGCAAATATACGATAATTTTGTTGGATCTCCTACTATTCAAATTTAAGGCTAATATTTCTTTTTTTCGTATATTTGTTGTATAGAACTTCTTTCTTTAGAATTTTACCATTTACCTACGCTATGTTACCTTCAGCCGCATTATACCAAGATTTGGATTTTCGTTTTGGGTTGCAACTTCTTCTTCCCCAGAACTTTGATTTGAATATTACCCTCACAAATACTGCTGTTCCACCTTTTCCGACCAGAGCCGCAGGATTATTTGGATCTCTGCCTATTGGCAATAATCCTCTTCAAGAATGGGCTATTTGCCTGCCTGTTATCGGACCACCCACCTGGACAGTAGTTCACGACCCGATGCTTCCTGATAGGGTTTATTATATTTTCCCAGCATATCAGGATTTACCTTGTCCTGGCGATCCGAATATTCAATTACACGGATATGAGGAGCTTGATGCTAACATAATTCCTGTCGATGCACCGGTTATTCAATATAATCAAAAAGGTAGAATAAAGAAATACACCCAAATCTTTCATTTCCAAAGAGCCGGTACAATTGATACAACCAATATTACAATTGAAATGACCGCGGTCGGTGCTGGTGGCCCCGAGAATAAACGACAATTTACCTGGTGGAAGAAATAAATTATTAAATGGAAAGAGAAGAGTTATTGCCTGATAGCTCTTCTCTTTTTTGCCTAACAGTTTTGACGCTTGGATGGTCTTCCCCAAGAATGTTTGCTTGCTTGCCTAAGTATTCATCGAAGATCTTATCTGCCTCTTTAACTTTGCCCATTTTCATAAATACAAGCCCAATAGTTAGCTGGTTATTGATTGTATCGATGTGATTATTACCAAAAATCTGTTTTCTTAAAGAGAGGGCTGTTTTTAGATATATAATGGAATTAGTAAAATCTCCTTTTCTTTCAAGAATGAAACCCAAATTGCCTAAGACTCTTGCTGATTCCTCATGATTTTGACCAAAAAGTTTTTGTTTTATTTCTAACGATAATTTAAGGTTGATTTCAGCTTCAGCATAATTTCCCATGTAACCATTTAAAAGACCAATGTTTGTCAAGCAGGCGGAGGTTTGCTGATTATAGAAACCATATAGTAGTTTAAATATATTAAGTGCTTTAATGAAATAACTAAGCGCCAAATCATATTCCTGTTTCGCAGTGAATATTGTTCCAAGGTTGTTGTAATTTGAAGCAGTTTCAGAATGAATTTCTCCAAATAGAAGCAAGCAAATGTCTAACGCTTTTCCAGAGAACTTAGCAGCTTCATCATATTTACCTCTAGCATATAACGTTGCTCCAAGATTGCTTAGCGTTTTCGCTTTAGGAAGCGACCCTTTCTCATTTCCCTGGATATCAAGAGATTTTCTAAATAAAGATTCTGCCTCAAGCAGCTTTCCTGATGAGTAATAGAATGTAGCAAGATCGTTGAAAGCTTCACACAGTAGGATATCGTTTGGCTTATGTTTTTTAGAACGTAAATCTACCGCTTGTCTTAGTAATAATTCAGCTGGATTTTGAATGGAAGCCATGGTAAATGCCTTGCCTAGTTTTTGCATTATATTCGCAAGTCGTTCCTCGTCATCGCATACTTCTTTGAAGGCATCAATGGCTACTCCATACTCAGCGGCAATATCAAAATGCTCCCTATATGTTATCCAATAATGTATTAACTGATAAAGCCGTTCCTCCTCCAATAATCGCTCAAGTACAGGAATATTTGTGAGACATTTATTGAATCTACCCCACTCTTCGGCTGATTGCCATTGCCAGGGTTCTTCGTCGAGGCGGCGCTTGGCGGCTGGTTCGGCGGAGAAATATTTTCCTAACCTAACGTGTATCGCCTTTTTCTTTTCTTCGGTATCGAGGTAACGATTCTCGACGGCATCGCGCAGGTAGTTATGAAAGAAATTCAGTAAGCCGTCTTTTCTGATCAAATGAAAATCGAGCGCATTGAGCATCAGTGAGAGATCGAGCCGGGTGAATGGCTGATTATCCGGGCCGATGCCGGGCTGTTCGAGGAGTGCCAGTAATTCCGATTCCGATAGCCCGTAGCGTGCCGACCAGATCAGCGTCATGAATTCCTCGACAAGGCCGCTGCCGTAATCCTGCTCCATTCGTTCAAGGACTCGCCTGAAGAGATCGGCAGTATCGTTGCAGGAAAGATAATGATCGATCTGCTCATCGATCTGCGAAAAACTTCCGACGAGCCGTAGCTCTTCGAGTAACGTCCGAAGAAACAGCGGCACCGATGTTTTTTCATCCTGCGCAATGCGCCGCACCTCCGGCTGATTGAGGCTCTTATGAAATTCACCAAGGAAGCGAACGATGATCGCTTCGCGCTGATCGGAATCGATCGGAGCCAGAATTAATTTCGGAGCATTCAGTTTTTCGAGCGCCTCAAGCGATTCACCTTCGGTCGTGGAAACGATAATGCGAATGTTCGGCGGCAGAAAACCCGGCAGCCAATTCAGATTTACCGATAATCCTTCAAGCTGATTAAGCGCATCGATGAAGATAATGAATTTCTCATCCTGAATTTTCGCAAGCCAGTTCGGAAATTCTCTTGTCAGGTCTTCGGTGGTCGAAGGTACTTCATCGGCAAGGGTAAGTCGGTCTTTTATCTCGAGACAAATATGCCGAAGCAGGCCGGAGTGATCGCTCGTCGAAGTCGAAGCGCCGATAAAGTGCGAAATAACGAACGAATTCGGATTACGCCTTGCATAACTATGTGCAAGGTACGCCATTAACGAACTCTTGCCAATGCCCGAAATGCCCGTCACCACAAGCGGAGCAGGCTGCGATTCGCCGTCGATGAATGCATTAAATACTTTCAGGTATTCCGGATTGAGAATATAAGAGCGGCGGCGAGTCGAGGCAAATGCTTCATGTGAGGCGCGTTCTATCTCCAGTGGATTATCGCTATCCTCTTTATGCCAATGCAGTTCGATGAGTCGCGTAAGATCGGCGCGGACAAATTCTCCGAGTTCGGCGGCCGTTGCAAATTCTTTTGTCGGACGCTTACTTGCCTTTGTTCGCTTTTTTAAGGCTTCGAGTTTTTTATGCTCATCAGTTTCGTAATCGTATCCTTCAGGATGTTTCCGAAAATAAAAATAGGAGCCGATGGAATGCGAGGGGTCACGAAGCACGGCATACTCGAATTCCATTTCCAGAATGCTCGCTCCGTCGGCAGACATATCCTCGATCCACGGATAGAGGCGAACAAGCTCCGCATCTTTCTGCACCTCATGAAATTTCGGAGACCATCCGTAGCGATCCCCAACGACACCAATAAAATATGGACGACAGCGATCGATCTCTTCGAGGCAGGTACGAATGACTTTCCCCTGTGTCGCTTCTTCTTCGGTGAGTCCCCAGCGCAAGTCGATCTCGGTGAGTTCAACACCCCGTTCGCGGCAAAGCTGGCGAATGCCCGGAAAGACACGCTTAATTAAATACTCGCGTTCTTCCTGCAGGTCGTGGAAGGTCGAGGAAATAAAGATCCGCAGTTCAGATGTGGTCTGAGACATTATGGGGTAGCTCGTCCTGCGAAACTACGAAAAAAGTCCAACACGTCATTCTGAACGCAGCGAAGCGAAGTGAAGAATCTCTTTCGGAGTGGTGCACTCGGTGAGGGATTCTTCGCTCCGCTCAGAATGACGATAGGTTCTATTCTTCGCTCTTTTCTGAAGGCGCCGTATCCCCAGCCTGCTTTTTCTTCTTTCTCCGGTTTTGTACATACCAACCGATGCCCGCAAGAATGCTCGTATAAGCCGCATAGCCATAATTCGAGACCGCAAATTCTTTTACCATGTGGAAGCCCGTCACACGGACTTTGATCGGGCGGATAAAGAAATGATCTTTCGGAGAAAGTGTCCCTTCAGCAGCAGCGTTAAAGCCGGCGACGACAACGGTCAGTTTAAGGGTCCCGCCCGATTCCGGAACAACCTGCCAATTCCAGGTCGTGACGGCATGCTTATAAAGATGCTGCACGGAATCAGTTACCTGAATAATGCGAAAGCCATTACCATGAAGTGTTGCTTTGTAATCCGGCAAATAAAACAGCGTATCGTTAATTCGCTTAACATTCTTATCACCCGAATCAAAATTCTTCTGGGCTTCATTCGAATCGCCCTTATCGGTATAAATACTCAGGAATACATCGTACGTTTGCTCCATGTTCATAACCGTATCGGCGGTGAAGAGCAGGAAGGTAGTGTCTTTTAAGTTAAACTTAAACGGCTGATTCCACTCGCTCTTGGTTTCGGTCGAAGCAGTAGTAACGGTTTTCTTTTTTGGTGTTGGGGCAGGTGATTCATCGTCGCCGCCTCTCATGACCGGAGCCCGTCGAATAAGGGTTTCCCTTTTGGTAACAGGGCTTTCCGTCGGTGCAGAAGCTGGCGTTGAAGGCAGCGAATCGGTATGCTCCACGGAGAGGGCATAGCTGCTGTGGTTGCCAGTCGTAGCAATTGCTTGCTCCGATGCTGACGATTGCTCATCAGCAACCGGTTTCGATCCTTTGGCACAACCAAGAAGAACGACAAGTACTGTTATAAGGCTATATCTACAAACGGCTTTCATCGATGTTGCTCCTGACGATAGTAATAGGTACAAAAGGTGCTACAAAGATACAATCATTTATTGGAATTTGAGATAAAATCATTCACGTCTAACCCCATCTTCCATATCATTCCAACCGGCGGGTCGGCAAACGCAGCCGCGAAATTTGAAGTAGCATTGTTCAGTTTGTCCCTAGGATATGAAAAGATATATTTTTAATTAAGTTACAGACCTACTTTGTAAGTGACGACTTCATTAAGGCACCTTCCCAAACTTAACCACATTCCTTTCTGTTATACGCGGCGCACAAATTCCAACCACTTATTATAAGGATTAATATGGACGAGAAACAGGGTCAATATAAAGTTCGTGATCTTAAGTTAGCCGATGCGGGCCGCCGCCAGATCGAATGGGCTGAAAGCCGCATGCCGGTTTTGATGGCACTTCGTGAAGAGCATTCAAAGACGAAGCCGCTTGCCGGATATCGTATTGCCGGATGCCTTCACGTCACCAAGGAGACAGCTGTTCTCATCGAGACCCTCGCTGCTGCCGGTGCTGAAGTATCGTGGAGCGGTTGCAACCCGCTTTCGACGAACGACGAAGTCGCTGCTGCTCTTGCAGTCGGCGGACGTACCCAGATCTTCGCCTGGTATGGAATGAACGTCGAAGAATTTTACTGGTGTATCGACCGCACCCTCGATTTCAAGCCGAACCTCACACTTGATGACGGTGCCGATCTTATCTTTACTGTCCATAACAAATATTCGAATCTTGCTGCCGATATCATCGGTGGTACTGAAGAAACCACGACGGGCGTTCATCGCCTTCGTGCCATGGCTGACGATGGTAAGCTGATGTATCCGGTTGTTGCCGTTAACGATGCCGAGACGAAATGGGATTTTGATAACGTCTATGGTACCGGCCAATCGACACTCGATGGCGTCATCCGTGCAACGAGCGTACTACTCGCCGGAAAGAATGTTGTTGTCGCCGGCTACGGCCATTGCGGCAAAGGCGTTGCAACCCGCGCTAAGGGC
>DASTAO010000277.1:0-2295 GCA_035712525.1 Kapaibacterium sp. (SeqCode) | reverse complement strand
CGTCAGAGCAAAATTAGTGTAATGGTGTTGAACTAAGAAGGTATTAACCAGGAAAAAGCAAACCAATAAATTTTATATGAGCTAAAAGAGACGTTGATAGTGGGTACATAAATATACAAGATTTTTTAAACATGTAGATTTATTTTTTTGTAGGACTTTCAATGTCGTATATTTGCACTGCGTTCATTTCAAATTCGCATAAGGTGTCGGCGGCAAAGAATAAAGCTGTCGATGAAAAGGGAATCCGGTTAAAGGCCGGAGCTGACCCGCAACTGTAACCTGAGGTTCACTCTCAGGAAGCCAGGAGACCTGCCTTGTGCATGATATTCACATAACGCCTTCGAGGAATGAGGCGGTAGGAAGAGTTAGCCTAAGCATATCTCGCTATGCCTCGGCTCCATGTTCGTACTCTCGAACAAAAACTCCTGCCCACGCCTCGCCGTTGGCAGGAGTTTTTTTGTTTAGAGAGATAAAAATATTTTTTCTTTTTTTACTTTTGAGCAGCATAGTTATATGCTTGCTCTCTAATCATGCCGTTGCTCAACCTCGATACAATGGGAGTGAGGTAGTCGTAGTAGATTCAAGTGTTAGGGCTGATCCTTCTGTTGCCATAAAGCTTCCGACATCTCAGATCAAAGCGCTATCGGGTTCGAATATTCTTTCGAGTGGTGCAGCGATGCTTTATCCGTCGCTTGATGTCAGAAGTTATGGTTCACTTGGCGGGGTTGCCTTTGCAACTTATCGTGGATTACCGGCCGAGTTTGTTACGATCGAGTATAATGGCGTCAGACTTAATACTGCCCAAAATAGTCTAAGCGATCTTGGGCTTGTCGATCTGAATGTTACTAGTTCAGTAATGCTATCGAGTAGTACCTCCAACACGGGGCTATCAGGGGACATCGGCAATGCAAGATTGTCATTGAGTGGCATACAAGGTCTTGCTTCGAAAACAACTGTTATCGCTTCAACAGAGCTTACAAGCTATAGCGAGAAAGTTCAAGCGGCAGAGCGAGTCTCATCGATACTTGCATCTGTACCTATTAGCGATGTGGTATCGGTTGCCGGAGCATTTTCAAATTCAGGCACGAATGGAGACTATCCGTTCTATCAATCATCTACTCACGAAACGATCCTGCGAAGTAATAATGATGCGTCGCTAACCAACGGCTCGGTTTCGCTTACGTATAAGCCTTCCGATAGTTTGCGTTGCGACGTGTTTAGTTTGTACACAAAATCCGATAGGGGAGCACCGGGTGCTAATACCGTAGATTATTACGGCAATAGCTCATTCGCCCGACAATTCGATGAGCTTTATTTGCTTGGAGCATCACTTGAGCAAAAGGTATCTGAGAGATTCTTTTATATTGCGCGGTTGGCCTATGAATCACAATTCGAAACTTATAATGATAGCATTCTTAGCATAGCTGATCGCTATACGAATAGAAGTCTCACTGCTTCTGTCCAAACCCGGACTACACTTTCTGCGCTATTGAATCTTTATGCCGATGTATCAGCGGATAGGAATGCGCTGGCAAGTAACGAGGATGTGGCGTGGGGTACTACGGATATTAGCAGGATGATCGTTCGGAGCAATATCGGGTTGGGCTATGCACCACTCGAAGCGCTCTCAGTTGATGCACATTTCAAAGTTGAGCATTATTCGGATATTCATACACTTCAGGTTCTGCCTCATTTTCAGATACAATATTTCTTTGACTTCTGGCAAGCAAGCCTTATTGCCAGTTATACTAAGCTATACCATGCCCCGACATTTAATGAGTTGTATTGGAAGATCGGGGGAAATCCGAATCTGAAACCAGAGGCTGGCAATGGGTATGAATTGACGGCTGATATTTCTCCGATAGAACGATGGAATATCAAAGCGACCGGCTATCTCAACGAGATCGATAATCAGATCGTGTGGGTGCCGGGGTCGGTATGGTCTCCGGATAATGTCGAGCGGGTGAGGTCGTATGGTGTCGAACTGACGTCATCGTTTTCATATCCAATTGATGAAATATATTCCATTGATCTGCGTGGTGGACTGATGTTGCAGCATACGGTAAACCTTACCGAAGGGTCTATCAATTACGGAAATGAGCTAATATACTCGACGCCGTTGCGATGGAATGTTGCTGTAACGGGGCGGGCGAACTATATCGGTCAACTTACACTCGGTATTATCTATCGCGGACATCGCTATACTGATTTTGCGAATAATGGGAAACTGCAACCAGTGGGGGTTACGAACGTGACATTTCGCTCAGTACCCATCAAGTTAACCCCTGATCTTTC
>DASTAO010000276.1:0-9182 GCA_035712525.1 Kapaibacterium sp. (SeqCode) | reverse complement strand
TGAATGATGAATGATGAATGATGAATGATGAATCTGACTGGTTCATCATTCATCATCCCATTTTGTCTTGAAAATGGAAAAGGATTTTGATCTAAGAAAACGATTTAAGAAGTATGCGTTGGAAATACTTTCTTTGTATGCTGCACTTCCAACAAAAACTGAGTACCAAGTAATTGGGAAGCAACTGCTAAGATCAGGCACCTCCGTGGGCGCACAATACCGCGAAGGTTGTCGGGCAAAATCGAGCGCAGATATGATAAGTAAATTTGAGGGAGCTTTACAGGAATTAGATGAGACTGACTATTGGCTTGACCTACTAATTGAGATTACTGTAAATAATCAGGAATGCATTACAAGATTGCTACAAGAAACTAACGAGTTGATAGCAATCTTGACCGCAAGTGTCAAAACGATAAAGAATCGTCCAAAAAAATGATTCATAATTCATCATTCACAATTCATCATTTATTTCTATGATGCGGTTCGATCCTCATGATCCCAAGTACTGGGATTCTCAGGAGATGTCTAAAGAATTTACTCGCGTTGTCGACATCTGTAATGGATGCCGATTGTGCGATAATTTGTGTCCTCCATTTGTCGATCTCTTCGACAGGATCGACGCTGAAGATGATAAACTTACCGCTGCCGGTCTTGGCTCTAATAATCCGGTGATGGAATTGAAGCCAGCGGATTACAAACACACCGTCGATACGTGTTATCAGTGCAAGCTCTGTTATCCAAAATGTCCGTATACTCCACCGCATGAGTACCAATTAGATTTTCCTCGTCTGTTACTTCGTGCTCAGGCGATCGATGTAAAAGAAAATAAGAAGAGTTTACGACATACTCTTCGCGATATCTTCACCGGCAATGCCGATCGCACGGCAACGATCGCTTCGAGTTTTAATGCACTCTTTAATTGGGCGAATCACAATTCGATGATCCGCTCGGTTATGCAGATGACGATCGGTGTCGCAAAAAAGAAATTGCTTCCCCACTATTATAAGCGCCGATTCAAAGATCGTGTTAAATCGATCGTCTCCCAACCTACTGAAGTATCGATCGAAAAGGTCGCTTTATTTTATACTTGTCTTATCGACAATAATAAGCCTTGGGTTGGCGAGCAGTTTGTCGAGATCTTACAAGCTCATAATATTTCGATCACCATCCCCGAACAGGAATGCTGCGGAATGCCTGAGCTTGGTACCGGTGAGTTAAAAAATGTGTATTCAAAAGTAGATCGAAACGTAAAGCGACTCGCTCCACTTGCCGAAGCCGGCTATAAGATCATTGCGATGAGCCCGAGTTGCTCGATGATGCTCAAGCTTGAGTATCCTTTGTATGCCTCTGATAAGGAAGCTGCGGCTAAGATCGCGACTGCTACGCTCGATCCGATGGAGTATTTAATGCAACTCAATCGCCGCAAGGTATTAAAGACCGACTTCCCTGCTGCCGAGCCGATGAAAGTGAGCTACCATGTTCCTTGCCATTTGAAGGTACAGAATATTGGCTTTCAAAGCCGCGATCTATTAAAGCTTATTCCGGGCAGTGAGGTGACAACTATTCAGCAATGTTCCGGGCATGATGGATCGTGGTCAATGAAAGAAGAGTATTACGAGATATC
This sequence comes from Kapaibacterium sp. (SeqCode), assembly GCA_035712525.1. Taxonomy (GTDB): domain Bacteria; phylum Bacteroidota; class Ignavibacteria; order Palsa-1295; family Palsa-1295; genus JAFDZW01. Next base: position 7,558 of record DASTAO010000276.1, on the reverse strand, counting down.
GCTCGATGTTGGCAGGAAGCTATTTAAAGCTATTGACAAGAACAAGCCCGATGCCATCGTTGCCAGCGATTGCTCGCTTGCTCATTTACATATAACCGGGGGTACCGGCGAAGCCGCGCTGCATCCGATAGAAATTGTGTATAAGGCTATGGGACTGACTGCACATTTACAACATCAATAATAAGACAATGCACCCGATACAATTTTCAGAAGTAAAAAATATCTACGAATACGAGAAGATCCGTCCCGATTTCCGTGCAAAGATCATTGCCGAAAAAAAACATCGCCGCTTTCAGATCGGCGAACATATGACGATCGTGTTCGAAAACCGCAACTCCGTCTTGTTCCAGATCCAGGAAATGATCCGCGTCGAAAAGATCATTACCGACGAAGGAATGCAGCATGAGATCGATACCTATAATCTGATACTGCCAGGAAAAAACGAACTCTCTGCTACGTTATTAATTGATATTACCGAAAAACATCTTATCAAGCCAATGCTTGATTCGCTCATCGGCCTGCACAGGGATTCGATCTATATTGTTATTGATGGCCGCGAAATACCCGCTTTATTCGATGAATCACAAATAGAAGACGACCGAATAAGTGCTGTTCAGTATATTAAATGGGTGCTAACTGATGAGGATGTCCGTAAATTTTCCGATCATTCGATTGTCATCCAGATCGCCGTTAAGCATAAGAACTATACTGCTTCTCATACCCTTACAGAGGACGAACAGGAAGCACTTAGTGCCGATCTCATAGCAACAAATTAATGTTCTATACGTATACTTTAAACTATGGTTTACGTTACCAGAAAAGCTCATTTCTCTGCCGCCCATCGGCTGTACAATCCGACCTTTAGCAATGAACGCAACGAGGCTGTGTTCGATAAATGCAATAACCCTTATGGTCATGGGCATAATTATACGATCGAAGTAACGGTCGCGGGAATACCTGATCCATTAACCGGGTATGTGATCGATCTGAAAAAGCTTAGCGCGCTTATGGATGAGATCATCATCGATAAGGTTGATCATAAGCATTTGAATTTCGATGTGCCAGAACTTCGTGGTATCATTCCGACGGCTGAAAACATTGCAATCGTCTGCTGGCGCTTACTCGAACCACGAATTGCTGAAGGAAAATTATTCTCGATCAAGGTATTCGAAAGCGATAATAATTTTGTCGAATATAAAGGCGAACCCGTCGGCGAACCGATGAAGTATGAATTGCACGACAAATTATCCTCGCCTTCTGTTTCAGAACATTATATAGTTTAATTATTATGGCACCTGTCACCACATTACCAAATCGGTTAAGCGAAGCATCGGCTTCACTAAGCGATGAAGAATTAAAGCGGCTCGAAGAAGGGCCCGATGAAGAGACTTATACCAAAGAAGGCTGCGAATCGAACCCGATGTTGCGTGCGCTAACCCGTTCACTGCTAACCGAGATCGGCGAAGATCCTGATCGTGCTGGGCTTGTCCGCACTCCCCACCGCGTCGCAAAAGCCTGGAGTTATCTCACCAGTGGCTATGAAATGGACATCGAGAAAGTCCTCAACGGAGCTATCTTCGAGGAGCAATACGACGAGATGGTGATCGTTAAAGATATTGATTTCTTTTCGCTCTGCGAACATCACCTGCTACCCTTTTATGGGAAAGCGCATATTGCCTATATTCCAAATGGCAAAATCGTTGGCTTATCGAAGCTTCCGAGAATAGTGGAAGTTTTTTCAAGACGCCTGCAAGTTCAGGAGCGAATGACTCGCGAAATCGCCGATACGATCATGGAATATCTTAACCCGCTCGGCGTGGCCGTCGTGACCGAATCACGACACATGTGTATGATGATGCGCGGTGTGGAAAAGCAGAATTCCAGCGCTACTGCCAGCGCCATGCTTGGCGCATTCAAAGAGCCAAAGACTCGAAGTGAATTCATGACCCTGATAGGGTCAAAATTATCATAACATAGGGGCGACCGGAAGGTCGCCCTTTTTCGTTTGAAACTACTCCCTCGGATTTTCGCATACTCTTTTTTTTATAGCCAACCACCATGCGGTTATTTCTTTCAGTTCTATTGCTTTCCGTTTTTTCAGTATCTCTCTTTAGCCAGACTCTTTCTTACAATGTTGATCTGCAGCACACCGAGACGAAAGAAGTAACTGTCAGAGTTAATCTTTTTGGGTTTACTTCCAAATCAAAATCTACGTTGAGTTACCAAATGCCTGCTTGGGCGCCGGGTGCCTATTCTGTTACTAATTACGGCCGTTTCATTAAGAATTTCAAAGCATTCGATAATAACAATAAAGAGCTTGCAGTATCGCATGTCAACGAGAATCGGTGGGAGATCGCAAAACCTACTAAGGCAATGACGATCACCTATTCAGTTATTAACTCATATAAAGATTCTACAAGTTTATACTTTGCTCTCTGTCATATTGACACAAATTTCTTTTTTGCTAATGGCACGGCACTATTCGGATATGTTAATGATCGTAAAGATGTTAGTTCTGAAGTTCAATATGTAGGGACATTTCCGGTATACTGTCCTCTGGAGTATCGCCCTGGGACCAGTCGTTTCGGCCCAAAATATCTATCTAGCAATTATGACGAACTTGCCGATGCACCGGTGATGGCTGGTAATAATCTTCAAGACCGGACATTTGTCCAGGATGGAGCGACGTATAATATTATTCTCGCAAGCGACGCCCCCTTTCCAATGGATTCGCTTGTCGATCTGACGAAGAAGATCGTAAAATCGCAGACCGATTTTTTTGGCGATGCTCCTTTTAAGCAATATCAGTTCTTGATCAATGCTCCTTCTTTCTCAAAGCTACCAGCCCAAAGCCTTGGCGCCCTTGAGCATGCAAATTCCAGCGCTTATTTATTTTTTAATGCGCCCTGGCATACTCTCAAAGAAAATTTTGCATCTATCCTTTCGCATGAGTTCTTTCATCTTTGGAATGTGAAGCGAATCCATTCGAATAAACTCGGACCATTCGATTACACCAACCGGGTGATGACAACGTCACTCTGGCTCTCCGAAGGTATTACCGACTATTATGCGAATACATTATTATCACGCTCGGGGATTTTCCCAGGCGAGACCTTCGAGAAAAAGATCGCCGAATGGATCGGTGGCATGAACTATTCAAAGTTTACAACAAGCGAAACACTTGAGCAGCTTTCGATCGATGAAAGTGATTTCGACCTGGAAAAAGCATTAAGCTTTTATACCAAAGGGCCGCTTGTCGGATTGATGCTTGATATAGAGATTCGTACCCGGACTGATAATAAGAAGTCGCTCGATGATGTAATGCACGGATTATATGCCGAGGCAAAGAAGGGTATTTACTTCAAAGATGAGGAGCTTATCCATAAGATCGAAAAAATTGTCGGTATCGATCTGAGTGACTTCTACGGAAAATACATTAACGGCACTGCACCGCTTCCATTGGCAGAATATTTAGATAAGATCGGATTAATAAAGGATTATAAAACAGTAACACAAACCGGCATTGCCCTGAATACGATATTCAAACCCGATGCCGAAATACCAATCATTGATACTTTTTATGAAGAGTCAGAACTGCAGGCAGCAGGTCTACAACCCGGGGATACGATACTTTCTTTTCAAACTGGCAAACCAGCTTCAACCCTAAGTCTTGAAGATTATACTTCAAATACCAATGCTCCTAAGTCTATAGTTTTTTTAATCGGCAGAAAAGGATCGCAATTTCTTAAAACGATAACAATAACTAAATTTCGTACTACCCACACCGACCATAAAGACATAGCTCCGAAGGACAACCCAACCCCCATTGAAGCCGAACTACGTCACGAGATATATGGAGGATAATTACCTTTCTATTAATTTTAAGGTGCTATCGGGGTTTCGGGAATTCATTTTGCTAAATTTGAATTCCATTAATAGACATAATCTCCGGCCTGGCACGCCGGTGTATCTTAGAAAGGAGAATTTGTCTTCAGTAGTTTTAAGAAAGATCCGTACTACCTCGATCGCCTGCTCGACGAGGAAGATATTATAACCGAAGCAGTCCTCACAAATGAAAGTCCCGAACTTAGCGGGACCCTATCTCCTTCACTCTCCGGCAAAGTCTTACTTCTTAACGGCAACTACGAACCACTGACGATCTGCAGTGTGCAGAAAGCTATTATCCTGTTATTCATGGGTAAGGCCGAGATCGTTGGTACCGCAACAGGCAAGCGAGTCCATTCGGCTCATGCCTCTATGCCATTTCCGAGTGTTATCCGGTTGGCAACATATATTCACATTCCTTTCAAGAAAGTAATTCTTTCAAGAAAGAACATTCTGCGCCGAGATGGACATCAGTGCCAATACTGCGGTGTACGGACGGCACTCACCGTTGATCACATCATTCCGAAATCGCGTGGTGGAGAAGACACCTGGGAGAATTTAGTTACTGCCTGCATTCGCTGTAATAATCGCAAAGGCAATATGTATCCGGATGAGTTTAACTTAAAGCCAAAGAAACGTCCGATAAAACCGAATCATGTAGTCTTTCTTCGACAATACGTTGGCACGATAGATAAATCGTGGGAGCCGTATTTATTTATGTGATAGTGTTGTTACGAATGTATGTCACACTTCGACAAAACTTATACCAACGGCGAGATAACTATTTACTGGAAGCCGGAGCTATGCCAACATAGCGGCCACTGCTTCCGCGATCTTCCGAAAGTGTTTAAGCCGATGACCCGTCCGTGGGTGCAGCCGGAAAATGCAACGACGGAAGAGTTAATCTTTGCTGTGAGTGATTGTCCGTCCGGAGCGTTAAGTTACAAGAGGAATGATGAGTCGCCTATCTCACAATAGATAGTGGACATGAGCGATCTTAAGAATATAGAGATCACACCAACTATACGTTTTTTTATCAGAGCCGGAGCAATCCTCTTGCTCATTGCACTCGTTATTCCCGGCATGTCGATCATGGTTTCTGACGGTGATGAAGATGTGCATCATGAGGTACGCCCAACGATTTATTTATTACTCCGCCTACCAAAAATTTTCTATGACCTTTTGACCCCACTCGAAAAGGATTATTATCTATGGGGTCGTCTCACCGGATTTGTGTTCTCAATAATAACTATTGTTAGCTGCCTGTGGCAAATTATACTGGTGTTTTTTCGGCGTCGAATCCCACTTCCGTTTCTTTCTTTAATTATTTTATTACTTTGTCTGCTTGATTCAACTATTCCGGTTTCAAGTTGGGTAGGCTCTGAAATTCCCAAATTAGAGATTGGTTATTATTTGTGGGTCTTGGGATATTTGATGACAATTGTTGGTCTTGGCATTACGTGTTATGATCGAATACACTTATATTTTGATAAGAGGAAATCAATAATACACTCAGCTAACTAACTCATCATACAATTTCCTAAATTTCTGCAAATCCTCCCATGCCCCAACTTTCCAATTTGGATTACGGAGCAATGCTGCTGGATGATAAGTGACCATCACTTTTGCTCCGCGGAAATCGAAGACTTTGCCGCGCATTCCAGCCAAGGTATCTATTCCATTCTTTAATAAATTTGTCCCGGCAATGCGACCAACACATAAGATCATCTTCGGCTTAATAATATCGATCTGCTTCCACAGGTAGGGTTCGCAGGCTGCAACTTCAGCAGGCTGCGGATCACGATTCCCCGGAGGACGCGATTTCAAAATATTCGCGATGAAAACTTCTTCGCGAGGAAAATTAATGGCGAGCAACATCTTATCGAGTAACTGACCAGCACGGCCAACGAATGGCTCTCCTTTTTTATCTTCATCAGCACCGGGAGCTTCGCCGATCACCATGACTTTTGCATTCGGATTGCCAACACCAAAGACAAAGTTCGTCCGCGTTTTATGGAGATCACATTTAGTACAATTCTCGATCATCGACTTGAGCATCGGAAGATCGGTAGCACTTTGCCATGCTTCTATTTCAATAGGCTTTGATTCGACCGCTGGCGCTACAGCAGGTTCAGTTTTCTTCTTTGGCATTGGAATAGTCGATGCTACTGCTATCGGTGCTTGGGTACTTGTAATAGATGGTGGAATAATAATACGCTCTTCACCAGTGCTAAGCCGCTGTTTCGCCCATTGCTCGATATCGGCGATAATATCGTTGTAGGTACGCTCTGCCATTTGTCAGTTCGAATCGATGAGATCTACAACACGGTTCAAAATTTCTCTCGCACAGTCGGTTTTGCTTGAAAGGGCTATATCGCTTCGCTTGCCATTCTTTGTAAAGATCGTGACGCGATTCGTATCAGTCGAAAACCCAGCGCCATCTTCATCGAAATAGTTAAGTACGATCATATCGAGTGATTTTTCCTCAAGCTTTCGCTTGGCATATTCTTCTCCGCGTTCTTTCGATTCAAGGGCAAATCCAACTATGATCTGGTTGTCCTTTTTATGCTTCGCAATATCTTTTAAGATATCAGTTGTTGGCTCAAGTTCGAGTTTATGAACTTTGTCCTTACCCGATTTTTTTAATTTGGAATCGGAATACTCTTTGATCTTATAATCGCTTACTGCAGCACTCATGATAATAATGTCGGAGCCAAGTGCTTGCTGGGTTACAGCCGAATGCATCTGCTCAGTCGTTTCGACATCAATGCGATGCATCATCTCGTTCGTTTTAACAGATGATGGCCCCATCACTAATGTAACATTTGCGCCGAACTCTCCCCAGGCAACAGTTGCTAGTGCTGCTCCCATTTTTCCGCTCGAGCGATTGCCAATGAAGCGCACCGGATCGATCGGCTCGTATGTTGGACCGCCAGTAATAAGGATACGTTTTGCTTGTAATGGAAGTGGCTTGATCTCGTGATTCGTGGCTCGTGGTTCGCGATTCGAAAGGACCGCTTCAAATTCTCTTACTAATTCGTCTGGCTCTTTCATCCGACCCATACCAGAGAAGCCACTTGCGAGTTCGCCGCTAATAGGCTCAATGATTCGAACACCTTTCGATTTTAGCCAAAGAATATTTTCTTGTACTGCCGGCTGCAGCCACATTTCCTCATCCATTGCGGGGGCGATCACCAGTGGCGTTTCAGGCCGTAATGATGCCGCAGCGAGTAGTACGGCATTATCATAAATACCATACCGAAGTTTGCCGAGTGTCGCCGTCGAACAAGGTGCGATAAGCATCGCATCGACAGAACGCCCCAAGTGAATGTGCCAGGTTGAAGAGTGGCTCGCTGAAAAAATGCTTCGGATGGTTTCGTTCTTGGTTAATACCGAAAGGGCGTATGGAGTCACAAATTTCTCGGCCGAATCAGTCATAACAGGATGCACCTCGGCGCCTGCTCGCATCAATTCACGAGCGACGATCGGCGATTTGATCGCCGCGATAGAGCCGGTTATGCCGTATATGATCTTCAATTGATTATGACAACAATTCTGAGATCGCTTTCCTTACTTCCTCTTCAGTTGTATAAAAATAAGGTGCAAAGCGAAGCTTGCCGCCACGAAGAGCTGCGATGATATTTTTATCCTCGAGCTTTTTATGTTGTGCTTC
>DASTAO010000275.1:0-2286 GCA_035712525.1 Kapaibacterium sp. (SeqCode) | reverse complement strand
TCAACTCTGTAACAACACATTAAACTCTTTCAATGCATCTGCCGGAATGGTATGCCCGCCATCGAAGTAAAATTCCTTTGTTTGCAGGGCTTTATCCTTAATAAGCTTAATACTAAGATCGTACACATTTTTTGCAATAAGCTCATCCTGGTTGGCAATGGCAAACCAGGTAGGTTTATCTTTCATCTTTGAGGCATACGCTTCGAAATCAAGATCAGTTGGGGTATCGCCGGCCCATAAGACAACTTCATCGGGTTTTATCGTCCCGAGAGCAGCCCAGCGAGTGATAGTGGGGCAGCCCTGTGAAAAGCCGAATGCTGTAATTCGCTTTGGGGCTACTTCGAGCCGTTCGATAATTCCTTCGGTGACCCGGTCGAGATATTCGACATAATCATAGATCTCATTCGTACGATCTTCGCGGGTCATCCAACTGGCCCCGACCACACCGGCAAAGCCTTTCGTGTAAAATCTGGAAAGTCCTTCCGGAGCAACAACAAGCGTATTTGCATTAGTGATAGGCCCAAAAAGCTTAATGAAATCTTTGGCAAGATTCATATAGCCGTGAGTGACGATCCACAAATGCTTTGCTTCGCCTTCGAACGAACCCAGTGTATATAACCTGGCAGTTCGATTAGTCTTTATGTGATGCTCAGTTATCACCGATAATTATTTGCCTTTAAATTCGGCTTTTTTCTTTTCACGGAATGCAGCGACAGCGTTAGTATAGTCCTCAGTTCTGCCGGCGGCTTCCTGCATATACACTTCGTAATCAAGCGCTTCATCGAGTGTTACTGAAGCAGCGTTATCGAGCATTTTCTTGATATATCCGTAAGCCTTTGTCGGGCCGCTTGCAAAGGTAGTAGCAACTTTCATTGCTTCTGCCATCAGTGTATCAGCAGAAACAACTTGATTGACCAAGCTATACTCTAATGCTTTCTCTGCAGTAATGTCGCCACCAAGCGCTGCAAGCTCGAAGGCTTTTGAAAGCCCCGCGTATTTAACCAAGAACCAACTTGAGCCCGAATCCGGTACAAGGCCAATGCGAATAAATACTTCAATAAGTTTTGCGCTATCGGTCATTAGCCTATAATCGCAGGCTAATGCAAGCGAGCATCCGGCACCGGCGGCTACGCCATTGATAGCGCAGATGATCGGCTTCGGTAACTTCCGCATTGCCCGGATAAGTGGATTATACCGACGCTCAAGCGAATCACGCAGCGAGCGCTTACCGCTTCCCGATGGAGCATCTTTTAAGTCTTGTCCCGAGCAAAATGCTTTTCCGTTGCCAGTTAAAATAACAGCACGAACAGAAGCATCCTTGGTGATCTCTTTGAACGCACCCTGCAAGTCGGTCGTCATTTGCTCATTAAAAGCATTATAAACTTCCGGTCTATTCAGTGCAACGGTGCAAACACCGTCCGAAACTTGATAGGTGATTGATTGAAATTCTGGCATTAAAATTTTTCCTAACTACTAACTACTGACTACTGACTACTAATTACTTATTTTCCCTTCCACTCCGCCTTACGCTTCTCAACGAACGCAGCCATTCCTTCTTTCATGTCGTCGCTGGCAAAAAGGAGATAGAAATTTTTGCGTTCGAATTCGAGACCCATTTCAATAGTGGTGTCAAATGATTTGAGTACGGCTTCTTTGGCAAGGCGAACGGCGATCGGTGGTTTCGATGCGATCTCTTTAGCCAGGCGGACGGCTTCTTCGAGGTAAAATTCTACGGGTACTACTCTATTAACAAGTCCGGCTGCTGCCGCTTCTTCGCCAGTAATAAATTTACCGGTGAGTACCATCTCCATAGCTCTTACTTTCCCCACAGCACGAGTGAGCCGCTGAGTGCCACCTGCACCGGGCATAACACCGATGTTAATTTCCGGTTGTCCGATGCGGGCTGTTTCACTGGCAATAACTATGTCGCAGTGCATCATAAGTTCGCAGCCTCCACCGAGCGCGAACCCACTTACGGCAGCAACGATCGGCTTTTTGATCTTACGGATCCGGTCCCATTTTGAGAACTGGTCGCGATAGAGCATGTCGACGGCGGTTGCCGATGCCATTTCTTTAATATCGGCTCCGGCTGCAAAGGCCTTTTCGCTTCCGGTAAGGACGATAGCGCGAACTGACTCATCGCGATCGAGCGAGTCGAGCGTCGCGACGAGTTCGTCCATCAATTCAAGATTAAGCGCATTTAATGCTGCCGGACGATTGAGCCGAATGATGGCAACAAAGCCATCCTGCTCGAACAGGAGATTTTTTAAGTCAGTCATAGGCTGC
>DASTAO010000274.1:0-7533 GCA_035712525.1 Kapaibacterium sp. (SeqCode) | reverse complement strand
CACGCCGGTAATAATCTACTCGTCGAAGGATTTTAGTAAAAAAGAAACCGAGCAATTGCATCGCTTAGCGAATACGATCTTACTCAAAGATGTAAATTCGCTTGAGCGCCTGCTTGAAGAGACGACGATGCATTTGCATATTAATCATAAGTTACTCAAGCCGGAAAAGCAAAAGATCATCGAGAATATCCGCATCAAAGAAGATGTACTTGTCGGCAAACATATTCTGATCGTCGATGATGATGTTCGTAACCTCTTCGCCCTCACGACGGCCTTCGAACGCTACAACATGGACGTCATGACGGCTGAAAGCGGGAAAGAAGCGATCGCGTTACTCAACGAGAAGGAAGATATCGACATCGTGCTGATGGACATCATGATGCCGGAAATGGACGGATACGAAACGACCCAGAAGATCCGCCGCGAAGTGAAAAATAATCTATTACCGATCATCGCTGTTACCGCAAAAGCCATGAAAGGCGACCGGCAGAAATGTCTTGAAGCCGGCGCTTCTGATTACATCACCAAACCGGTAAAGATGGATCAGTTGCTCTCGCTGATGAGATTATGGATGTATAAAAAATAATTGAATGGCCATACCCACTATGTCCACAATAAAGATATTATTAGTTGATGACCGCGAAGATAATCTGATGTCGATCGAAACGATCCTTGCTTCGGATGAATATGAGATCGTCAAAGCAAGTTCGGGCCGGCATGCATTGCAGATCCTGCTGAAACAGCATGATTTCAGCTTGATCCTGATGGATGTAAAGATGCCCGGCTTATCGGGTTTCGAAACGGCTTCGCTTATTTACGAGCGGGAAAAGCTCAAGAAGATCCCGATCATTTTCATCACTGCTCATAGCTACAGCGATGAGAATGTCTATCAGGGCTATAAGGCCGGTGCTGTCGATTATATTTATAAGCCGATCAAACCGCAGCTTTTGAAATCGAAAGTTGCTGTCTTTATCGACCTCTATAAAAAGACCGAAGTATTAGTTAAACAAGAGACCGATCTGAAAGCGATCAATCTTAACCTTGAAAATGAGATCAAGGAGCGCAAGCAATCGGAAGAGCAGGTAAAGCAACTGAACCAGCAATTGCTCGACAACATCAATACTCTTGAAACAGCAAACGCGGAATTGGCGCGCTTTGCCTATGTAGCCTCTCATGACTTGCAAGAACCGCTTCGCAAGATCCACACCTTCGGCGATCTCTTAAAGGCAAAATATACCGATGCCGTTGGTGAAGAGGGAAAATATTATATCGACCGGATGCAAAAGGGCTCGCAGCGGCTGCAAAAACTGATAAAAGACATTCTTACGTATTCAAGATTAACCGATAGCCACCCTACGTTCTCGCGATCGAATCTGAATACGATTATTGACGAAATTTTGGTCGATCTTGAATTAAAGATCAACGAGTCAAATGCGGTGATCGAAGTCGCCGAGTTGCCGGAGCTTTTCGTTAATCCGGGGCAGATCTCACAGCTATTACAAAATCTGATCTCGAACGCCATGAAATTCTCGAGGAAAGATGTTGATCCGTACATTATCATTACGAGTGATATCAACAACACTGCAGCCGGCGCTGTGGCAAATGGGACTCAATATTGCAACATTTATATTCGAGATAACGGTATTGGCTTTGATGAATCGTATCTCGACCAGATGTTTACGTTATTCAAGCGGCTGCATGATCATACTGAATACGAAGGAACCGGCATTGGCTTGGCGATCTGTAAAAAGATCGTCGAGCAGCATAAAGGTTTTATCCGTGCGACGAGCAAACTAAATGAAGGCTCCACCTTCATTATTTCATTACCATATATACCACCCCAATATGACAATGTTAGAACCGAGAGACAGCTTGAAAGTACTCATAGCTGACGACGACCGTGATGATTGGGAATTTGCCGCGCTTGCCTTTAAGGAGGCGGGGCTGCATCATACTGTTTCCTTTGCTGCTAATGGTGAGGAATTAATGGAGCAGTTGGGCTTGCTTTATTCATCGACTCCGGATGATCTACCAGATCTGATCCTGCTCGACTTGAATATGCCAAAGAAAGATGGCCGCCTTGCACTAAAGGAAATTCGTGACGACTACCGATTTCAACGATTGAATGTTGCTATCTTTTCAACGACGATCTCGGAAGAAGATAAAGCATATACTGCAACACTCGGAGTTACGAGACATATTACGAAGCCATTTCATTTTGCAGAATTAGTGCAGACCATTAAAGAAGTTTGCGAATCCTATTTAGTGATATCCTAATGAAGTAGAAAGAAAAAGCCGGAATATCATCCCGGCTTTTTCTTTTTATGCCTTAGTTATTATTTTAATTTCCAAAGCCGCACAGTGCCCTTCCCTTTAGAGGCAAGGTATTCATCCCCACGGCTGGCTGTTAGCGCACCTCGTTCACCTGCCGTTGCCGAGTTTAACTTAGTACTTACTAAGGATCCATCGGCAGTCGAATAGCAGTTAATAACAGCAGCTCCTCCGACTGATCCGGCAACATATAAGCCGCCTTTAGTAAGCGCTATTACAGGATAATAATTAGTGCCCGGTAGTTGCGAAGTAACAACATCAGTTACCTTCTGGCCAGTAAGAGTATTATAGATGGAATAAGTCTTTCCATCACTGCTGCTTGCCAAGCGTTCTCCGTCATCGGATACTGCATAGATCGAACCGGTAATGGGAATTGTCCGCAACTGCGCGTCGGTTGCTATATCCCAAACAGTACATGTAAGACCATTCATATAAATGAAGGATTTCTCGCTCTGGATGAATCCGTTGGGCCCCTTCATAGCACCTCCGGTAGCATTCAATGATTTCTGGAGAGTAGCCGTTCCAGTGGAATACACTCCAATGCCAGTACTTGGATCATTACCAATGAACGCACTACCGTCATCGAAAAGGAATGGAAAAAGCACCGGGCTGTTAGAGCAGACCTTCGTCGCTACTCCACCAGCAATAGAATAAATATCTACGCCTTGGAATGAATAGGTGGAAGAAATTAATACATGAGAATTATCTTTGGTAAAGTGAATGCTTGTACCATAGAATCGGTCGCTGCCAATAGCAAATTCCAGTACCTTATTACCGGTAGCCGTTTCGAAAATACGGACAGTCGCATCGGAACCGACGGTGCCCAGTAAGCTTCCATCCGGCGAAAAAGTCAAGTTACCACTGCTGCTATCTCCTGAAGTCAAACCAGGAGTAGTGATATCGACAAAATTCGAAGTGATGGGGCCACAAACTTTGATAGTACCGATCGCCTTTTGCTCTCCAGAACCAAGGGGATCAATGATAACAGACGTTGCGTGATTACCATTGACATCCATCGCATCAAGCGTAAGCAACTTACCCGATTGAGCCTGCATGGCTATCTCGCCGGATTTTGTATAACTATAGGTAAGGTTAGTACCATCGGTGATAGTGATCAGACCTTCGGCAGCTTTATCATCGCAACCGACAAGATTTCCTTTGATCGATGCCGGGCAGGGTGAACTCAAGGCGATATCACCAAGATCGAGTATTTGTCCCGGAGTTATCGTGACGTCGATGGGTGTGTTGACATAATACAAGCCATTGTTTTTATCGCTGCGGATATCGATCTTCACCGGGCGATTTGCCGGGAAGCGTAAAAATGTGATCGTTCCGTCAGATCCGGTCTTTCCTCCGGGATGTACAAAATATTTGCCTGGTGCATCGTCACCTACGATCGAAATTAATACACCACTGATCGGAACACCATTGCAAGCAACACGCAGGGAAACCGTACCTGAGGTACTGAATGATCCGGACGAATCAAAGTAGTCAAGATTCCAGTCGGTAAAATGGGTAACCGTTCCGACGTAGCTATTACCAGTCAGATCTGCTTTGCCTTCCTGCTTCCACATCCCTATCGTTTCATCATAATACCACAATGGCATAGTTGTCGGAGCTTTAGTATCGAGTGGCTTTGGATAGGTAAGGGTTGCCGGCTTTGCAGGATCGAGCTTTAATTCCTGACCTGAAGGGCTTTGTAGCTGTGCACGAATGACACCGGAAGAAATAAGTGCAACCTGATTGCCAGCCGAACTGCGAGCTACATTATCACCTGAAAAGAAATCAAAGTAGGAAGGATTTTTTGGATCGAGATATCGGGCAGCGACCTTTACCGATCCGCTATAAGCAGATCCATCGCTATTAAGAAAGCTATTTGCGGCAAACGTAATGCTCGCACCATTAGTACCGGTGATTGTAACCTTGCCACCGCTTGCCGATGAAACAGTATATGTTGCTACATTCGTCATCATCGATAGCTCGATACGCGTCGTACCATCGCTGCGTGGGGACTCAGCTTTAGCACCATCGAAATAACCGGCCTTGGTTGCAAGAACAACTGCTCTGCCTTTTGGCACGACAGCGTTCTTAATGACATACAGGCCATTTGCATCGGTCGTAGCCGTCATGGTCTGAGCGCTAACGGTGACTCCGGAAAGTGGAGCACCCGATTCGTCGAGAACCCGGCCGAAAATGGTTGTCGTTTCCGTTTGGCCTGAACCTGCAAACGGGCCGTTAAGATCATTTGCATTATTTGTACAACCATTTACAAATATCGTGGCAAGCAGAACTGCTGCTATCAGGACACAAGCACTACGAAATCGAAGTATCTGATCTCGTATGGATAGCGGTGTGATGTTCATATACGTTCTAAAGAATTAATGAATAAAAAAATTAATGAGTAAACAATGTGAGCAACGATAAAAAAACACATCTGAAAGGTCAGAGTTACAAGTGGGGACCTGCTTAGTGTAGATAATGATAGGGATGAAAAGCCGGAGGAAATATATCCTCCGGCTTTTACGAAACCAGTATTTTTTATTTTGATTTCCAGATCCTGATCGCATTCCCTGCAGATGCAGCAAGCGTCGATTCGTCGCGGCTGGCGGCGATATCGGAAATATAGCTGGCATTCGGTGGAATTCTGATCTTCGAGGTAGCGCTGGCAAGGTCAATTATTCTGATGACCGAAGCGCCATTAGCTGATTCAATTGAATAAGCCTTCGACTTGGTTACCAGTATTGAGCCTGAACGCGTACCATTCGAGCCGGCGGTTGCGAAGGTCTGAATGGACGATCCGGCCTTGACATCATAAGCTGTAAAGTCTTTGTAGTTTACTGTCGAAGCCAGTGTTACGCCATCTTCTGAGATTCCATAACCGTAGCCATTACCGATTCCGGCAAAATTTCTGACTTCATTATCATTATCAATCGACCAAACACGGAATAAGCCACCAACTTTCTGGTCGTAATAGACAATGGCATTCTCAGCTCTATCATAGCCAAAGCTTCCGGAAGAATCACCAAGGTTCAATGGATTGATTTCCTTAATAAGGCTTCCATCGTTTGCATTATAAATACCGGCAGTGCTTGGATTCTGCCAGCCATGCGAAATGACTCCTAATACTTTCGAACCATCATCAGTAATGGCGATGCAGCTTGCTGTGATCTTAGAAACAACTGTTCCGGTAGATCCTGAAACATCATAGATAGTTGTTCCCTGATAGTCCGATACCATCAACCGTTTCCCATCGAGGCTAAACTGAATCGCATTCGGATAAGTGTTTGGCTGAACAGGAATCGTGCTCAACACTGAGCCGTCTTTTGTATCATAGATCGTAAATGCGGATGCTTCATAGCTGCCAGCAGCAAGGCGGCTGCCATCGGCAGAAAGACAGATCAATTGACCTTTCGAAGCACTACCGAGTGTAATATCAAAGTACGATGCACCGTTAGTACCACAAATATTTATGATACCGATCGTACGCTGTTCGCCTGATGAAAGCTTCGGTACAGTGATCGTTGATGCCTGATTTCCATTTCCGTCGAAGGCATCGACCGTAATGTCAACATTTGGTGGGCATCCGATGGCAAAGCTTCCGTCCTTTGTATAAGCATATCGGATATTATTTCCCCATGAGATCATGACAAGCCCATCGATCTTAGTATCACCGCAATCATTCAAGATGCCAAACAATGCGGCCGGGCAATCCGAAGCGAGTGAAATATCGCCGGCATTGTTCGTCGTATTCGGTAGTACGGTGACCGGCACCGGGCCGTTGGTAAAGAAGGCGCCACCATTATCGGCGGCAATAACTTCTACCGTTACCGCTCTGCCATCGGCTGCAACACGACGAATAGAAATAATACCATCGGAACCGCTGACAACCTGACGACCGAGAACTGTGGCTACGACACCATCAACCGGAACACCATTACAAACGATACGGAACTCCAAGGTGCCATTATCGACGCCACAATAATCGAAGTTATAATCGGTGAAATGGGTTACCGTACCGGTATAGAAATTTCCATTCAAGGTTGCTTTGCCTTCTTCCTTCCAAAGGCCGAGCGATTCGTCGAACGACCAGAGCTGGATCTCGTTCGGTGCTTTCGGATCGTTGTTCGGCTTCGGGCAAGTTAAGGTTGCCGGCTTTGTCGGATCGAGCTTTACAACTTCACCGCTGGCACCTGTAAGTTCGACGCGAAGCACACCGCAAGAGACAAGGAAGGTACGGCTGTTATCGGTGCGCTGAGCTTCCTGATCACCAGAGAAGAAACGATAGAAATTATTCTTTGTCGGATCAAGATAGCGAGCAGCAACATGGACGGTGCCGGTATATGGGGTCCCATCTGCTTTGGTAAAGCTGCCGGGTGCAAATTCTACCGATGCTCCGCCCGAACCGGTGATCGTTACTTTACCGCCGTTTGCCGATGGAACAGTATAAGTAGCGGTGTTTGTCATCATCGAAAGCTCCATCCTTGTCGTACCATTCTTGCCTGGGGTTTCGGCGCGGGCTCCGTCGAAATAGCCGGCTTTCTTTGTGATGATGACTGCTCTGCCTTTAGGAACAGAAGCATTCTTGATCACGAAAAGGCCATGAGAATCCGTTGTTGCCGACAGTGATCCGGCAGTAACCGTGACTCCGGGAAGTGGAGCGCCGGATTCGTCAAGAACACGGCCATAAATGGATGTCGTCTCGGTTTGTCCACTGCCGGCAAACGGGCCGTTAAGGTCGTTAGCGTTATTAGTACAGCCGTTAACGAACAATGCTGCCAGCATAACTGCCGCAGCCAGGACACAGACACTACGAAACCGCGAGACTTGGTTTCGAAAATACAGAGGTGTGATTTCCATACGCATTAATTATTAAAATGAATAAAACATTGCGAAGTAACGGTAGAAAAACACATCCGAGGAGTCGGAGTTACAGATCGAAATTATTTTTTCTACACTCCCCGGTAGTACACCCGTAGTGTGTTTTCGAATGATGGCGAAGTTATTTATACTCTACGTTGTAAGCTCTTTTTTCTTTCCCACCCCAAAACCACTGATCCCCTGTCCTGGGGGTGCTAACTGATTGATATTCATGAGTAACTGCTGTACACCCTCTTCGGCTTTTCGCAGTTCCTCATGGGATTCCCACACTAATACCGGTGGCTTCTTGACGGCCTCTTCGAGCACCGACGACGTATCGATCCT
>DASTAO010000273.1:0-16425 GCA_035712525.1 Kapaibacterium sp. (SeqCode) | reverse complement strand
TCCGGCATCTTCTTCGAGCTCGCGGACAAGCTGCTCGATATCATCGATCGCATCGTCGGTCGCTGAAAACAGAGCCAGATCATCAAGATCGTTTATCTCAATATAGAGCTTCGAAAGCCGTTCAAGTTCATGCCCATAAAGCTTCGCAAACTCCAACCCGAATTCTTTCTTCTTCTCTTTGATTGAGGTCCGAACTAACGCCAGTGTCCGTTCGAGTTGATGCTTCTTATCCTGATGCGTCGAGTGATCGATGATCCGAAGCAGCTCTTTTTCCTGGCCGATAAGATCGTGAAGCAGCTTCGTGTTTCCAAACTTTCCCTTGTCAATAATGTCATCGATGTGTTTTTCCGAAGCAAAGATCTGTGCATGGCCGATCTTGATCGTGTGGATCTTCGTATTCTCATCGATCTTCGTGCGAAGTAATGCCTCGTCAAGTGCAACGGCTCCATCAGTAATGATCAGTATCTCAGCGCCTGCCAAGTGCTCGGTGTTCTCGATCTCATCGAGCGCTTGCAGCAATGCTTTTTGCAGCACCGTGCCATTGCCGAGATGCGTCACTCGCAGCAAATGACGAATCAGCGAATTATAACTTTCCGCATCAATGGCAGTGTGAAGTTCTCCGACCTGATCGTCGAACGTGCGGAGACTAATGAATCCAAGGTCTTCTTTATTATGCTCGAGAAAATAAACTAAGATCGCTTTGGCAAGATGGATCCGATGATGCGCCCGCATCGATGCCGACGTATCGAAGAGGACGAATACTTTTTGCTTTTTACTATCGAAGGAAAAATGTTCGCCGAGTTCTTGTACCGGTAAGATCTTCGGCGCTTTTGCAACAGGCATCCAAAGTGTTCGCTCGGCAAGCCGTTCATCGAAGACATCGTCGGGCAGTGCAAATTGCCACGGATAAATTCGTGCCACATCGCGGCGATTGCGAATGAAATCAGCTTCGTATTCTTCGCCGACGATAACTTCAGGCTGAAACATATCGACCGCTTCTCGAGCAGGAGTCTGGTCAAGTGTCGGTAGCCGCAGGACGGATTCGAGTTGCTTGCGCAGATCGGAGTCCTCAGATTCAAGCAACCGAGCGATCTCGAAGATCGCCGTAAAATCATCAGGCAAATGATCGTAAATATGGGCCAGAAACCCATACTCTTCCATCCGCTTCAAGAACGAACGCTCACTTGCCATAGGCAGATAATATACGAAGGGAAAATACTACTTCAAAGAAATAAGTGGTCGGATGTCTTTCACCGGTGTATGGACATTTCTCAAAACATGGGTAGGTAACTACATTATTTATCAATAGAATGAGTGTGCACCCCACACGAAAATCTTTTCACATTTAAATATCCGGAGCCAAATGGGTGCAAATACGCATGATAAAGACATGCAAATATACGAAATTTTTCTTTTATTTCCAAATTAAATTTGTTTAATTTTTTATTATTTCTTATAACTCATTATAGTTCAATAAAATAAAATAATAATATACTCATAACACGATTTTTAGAAACGGTGGGCCTGAAATTGCGTATAGACTTATATATCTTGAATATTATATGCTTACATTATATAAAAAATTACGCGACGAATTATTTTCCTGGTTTTACGACCAACCCTACAGTCTCCCCGAGTCCAACGACGGGGCTCAAGAGGAAAATTATAAAGACGGGCTGCTCTAAAGAAAAATAGTTTGTAACCTTTTACAACTTTGGCTGTCCTTTGGGTAAGAATCTTTACCCAAATGACTGCAAGGAAATTATTGGCATTCATACTCCTGATACTGCTTGAGGTATCTGCCGCACAAGCACAGTATATCTGGAGGGTAACCTATGATGTTACTTGGAAGGTACCTCCAGCAAAGGGGACGTTTATCCCACTCGTTGCTTCTTTCGGAAATAGCTGTACGGCACTCGACGTCGTAGAGGATAGCGTAAAGAATCTTTCATACCGAATTCTAACAAGTACTGACGCGGCTCATACCTGGAAGACTCATGATCTTAATCTTCCCTATAAGCAAATTTATCTTGATCATGTCCAACAGATAAATGGGCAAAATGCCATGGTCTATGGGGATGGGTCATTGCTATATCTTCGCACGTATGATGGAGGCTCAACTTGGGATACACTATCGATCGGACATCTCTGCGGCATTAATTCGATCTCGTTTAGCGATTCAGCCCATGGCATAGCAACGATCAGAGGATACAAACCATATTTCGAAACCACTGATGGTGGGAGGTCTTGGGATTCAACTGACTATAAACCGGTGGATCCCATTTTCCCAGTCCTCGATTCGAATCTGGAGAATCGCGATTATTATGGTCTAGGTAACGGCCATACAATATGGCAAAGATACATTTATATCCTACGGGTCTTTCTTATATGAAGATAATATTCACAGTGTTTATTATCCTGCTTTTACGGCGTCCATAGATTCAGGAAAACATTGGAGCAAACCGACAGTCTTCAACAACATTTCAGGATATCCAAGAGTATTAACTTCGGTCATGTATGACTCCGTCTTTTGCACCGGAGCCTTTGGGCATTTACTTAGCAGTGCTGATCACGGAGTTCATTGGGATGGCGACGACTCAATTCAATTCGATACAAAATATGGCTTTGCAAATTGCCAAACGATTAGTTATACGAACGACGGTCTTATCGGTGCGTTCTGGGTATTTAATGCACTCGGCAGTCATCACGTCCTTGCCCGTCGCGAACGGCAAGCCGCCGAAGTAGAACAAAGCAGGCTCGCCGATCCCGAAATAAAGATCTTCCCAAACCCAGCCACGACAGAGACTACAATTATTTCTAATATCCCCGGAGCCAACATATCCATCTTCGATATGCTTGGCAAGAAAATAAAGATGGTAACGGCTGGAGCTGATGGTAAAGCGATGATCGATACTCACGATCTACAAACTGGAACATATCCCATTTCGATCAACGGACAACGCTCAACAATTTTAATAATAAACAACTAATTCAACCACCCGTGGCGCAAGCATCCTTGCTTGCGATCCTTCAGCAAACATTAAAGCAATAGCAAACCCAGAAGCCTGAGCCCCATTTTTAATTTTGCATTTTTAATTTTTAATTAAAGCCGTCAGGCTTTCTTAAGCTCTTTCTGCGTCTTCGTCGGCAGACTTTCCATGATGGCGGCGTAGGACTCTCTAATTAGCGTCTGAAGTTCCGGTTCACTCAGCGCTGTTTTCTTCTTCACACAGACCCATCCGAAGCGTCCCGTGTATGGGGCAGAGATGATCCCATCGCGTTCGATCAGCTCTGAATATTTTTCCGGCGTGCATTTGAACGAACACGAAAATCCGCTGGCCGGATTAAGGCTGGCGGTGGCGAACATTTTATCGCCGATACAAAAACAAAGATCGTTACCCCATTTGATGTCTTCGAAGGCATGTGGCAGCGACAGGCAAAACTCTCTCAGTTGTTCGACATTCATTGACATAATATATCCCCAGTTCGGTTCGGATTCGCTGCAAAGATAAGCAATAAAATTTAGAGGGGGGTTAAAAGTGGCGAAGGGGAGTAGTTAGGTCGTGCCGTAAAGATTATTTGTAACCTTTTCTCATCGAGCGTGTCCTTTAATTAAATATGATAAGAACACCTCTACATCTTCTGGCCGCCTGTTTTTTTATTTTTGCGTCGAGCAGCCTGAGTATCTGTCAATGGCAATCAACCAATGGTCCGTTCTCTGGTGGAATTAGTACGTTCGCCCAAATTGGCGACACGCTGTTTGCTGGAGGTTCACCTTATGTCAAACTTGGAGTGTACCGGTCCATTGATCAGGGAAAGACCTGGGATAAGATTACAAATGGTTTATCTGAAAAAGATTTTGAGGTTAATAGTTTATACTCAACCAAGGGTATTCTACTTGCTGGGTGCACCACCGGTAAAATATACAGATCTAGTGACAGGGGGGACACCTGGACAGATTGTAATATTAAATTTGGGACAGTAAAGGTATTTGCTTCCAATGATAGCTTATTATTTGCCGCTTGCGGTACTCTGGTGATTCGTTCAACAGATATTGGGAAAACCTGGAGTAAAACTTCTATCTACGGAAATTTGGGTATTACTTCACTGGTCATAATAGGGGACAAGTTATTTACCGGTAACTCACGGAGAGGTATCTATTCCTCTAGCGATTGGGGTGATAGTTGGATCAGAGTAAATAATAATTTTTCCAGTATGACGACGTCACTCTTTAATCCGATCGGTACACTGCTTTTTGCTAGTGCGGATTCGGCCTTGTATCGATCGATCGATGAAGGGAATAGCTGGACATTAGTTGCGAAAAATTTTAGTGGCCCTCTGATCTGGACAATGACTGCCATGGACCAATCGATATTTATCGGTGGCTATGGGATTGGTATGTATCGGTCCGACGATTTGGGAGTCCACTGGCAAAAGACAGTCAGTACCCTCACCGACCAAAATATTTTTGCACTTGCTTCTGATGGGATGGTATTACTTGCCGGAACATATAGTAATTGGATAGCTCGTTCGCTCGATGGCGGCGTTACGTGGACTGAATCACCCGGGAATGAGAGTTATGCGCTCCCAGATATACTTTCAAGTAATTCTACTCAATTGTTTTCCGGGTCGAATTTTGGCATTCACCGGTTCGATGCCTCCGAAAAAAAATGGATACCTCGGGGTAATGCTATATCCGACATTGCAAATGTTTCTGCAATTGTCGCAACCGATAATGTTATTGTCTGTGCCGTTGGGCAAGACAGTTTGTTATATCGTTCGACTTCCAACGGTGATTCCTGGGAGCTTATCAGCGGTTGGCCACGCTGTCGGATCGATCGACTTACCACTATAGATGGTATCATTTATGGTGGAGGCAGTGAAACCGGTTCACCAATCATTAGATCCTCAGATCTAGGCGTAACCTGGGGTACCTGTACGATTACCAGTGGTGGCAGCGGTCCGATTCCTACGCCAGTTTTCTATTCTATCAAAAAATTTGGCAAATATTTAATTGCATCAGGTGCATATAATTCAGTACCCGTTGCACGTTCTGAAGATAATGGTCTTAGCTGGTATCTTATTCAGCCTTCTGAACTTTCGCAGAACAGCATATCTATCTTAGCGCTATCAACAATTGGCCCAACGCTCATTGCCGCCTGTGATTATGGAGGTAGAATTTATCAATCCATTGATACCGGTAGTTCTTGGAATAAGGTCTATGAGTTTGGAAATGCTATTTATGGAATGGTTGAGTATGGTAACGATCTGTTTATTGCTACCGAGACAGGAATTTTTTCTTCATCGGATCTTGGTGCTACCTGGTCGTCAAAGAATGATGGCCTGCATGATACAGCTATTCTCGCGCTCGCATTATTGAAGGACAATCTTTATATCAGTACTGAAAGTGGTGTTTACCGTCGGCCGCGTTCTGAACTATCTGTAAAAAATTCTGATCAATGTACTGTTCTTGTGAATGACTTTACCGCTTTCCCCAATCCCTTCACAACTGAAACATCCCTCACCATCAATTGTCCCGAATCAATGTCGATGCAGTTTGAAATATATGATATCCTCGGCAAGAAGATCTACGACGGTGGTGAAAAGCTCTATTCAAAAGGGGAGAATGCTATCACGCTCAACACTTCAAACTTTTCAGACGGTTTCTTGTACGGAAGATTCACTTCATCCATCGGTGACACACGATCCATCACACTATTCAAGTCACAGTCGCAGAGGTGACTTGAAATAAAAAAGGGCACGAAACTCGTGCCCTTTTTTTCTGCAATTTTTAATATTGATTGTATTTCTAATTACATGTGTCTGGCAGTAGTAACACGGCTCGCTCTAACAACAGGGCCCGTTCTCGTCTGCGAACCGCCTTTCGGTTCAATGGTCAGCGAGAAGCTATCGACAGCATCGAGATTCGTTGCCATCGCATACATCGGCTGCTTGCTATTAGCGTCGATGCGGAACGTGCCGACCGGTTTCGGAGCGCCGCTGCCGACTTGCGACCACAACTCATACGTGTGGTTCTCATCGACCGGTGCCAACTCGCCGCGCATGACAACTACTACTTTCCGCTTCGGACTGAAATAGAGCATGTCATTACTCGGGGCAGTATGCGTTGAGAGGTTTATCTTCCGACCTGATCCTTCCTGGAACATCGAGATCACGGGACCGACAAGTGCTTTATCAATGCCGAACCCAGAGACATCGCCATTGGAAGATGTCGGGGCCGTATTCGTCACCGCGCTGGTGAGTCCGCGAAGCGAATCGGTTTGATGCAGCAGTGCCTTCATTAAGTCGTTCGAACGATCGAGCTTTGCCGAGTTCGAAACGTTCAGGGCAAGTAATGTGCAGACGAGTAAGCCGCCGACGAAGCTGATACCGATGATGGTTCTGTTCTTCGTTTTGAGTTTTCGCTCAAGCGGAAGGGCTGCTTTATCTGCTTCCGATTGAGCAAGTCGGTGCGAAAAACCATTTTGCTGATACGATGGCGACGTTGCCTTTGTCAGCAATGCGGCCTTGATCGATGCCGGAGCGTCATTCTGCGGTGCCAGATCGGCAAGCAGCGAAACGGCATTGAAATATCCTTCGAGTGTGTGCCCGACAAACGGGTCACCCGATTCGAGAAGTGCTTCGAATTCTTTGAAATCCGGTTCGGTTTCGGGGAGTGCGCCGAGGGCGTAGGCGGCGGCTAAAGATTCGATTCGTTCGTGCTCAGTTGTATTTTCAGAATGTGCTAAGTTGTCGTTCATGTACTAATTCCCGTAGCTTGATCATACCTTGCCTCATCCGGGTTTTCACGGTTCCGAGCGGGACGCCTAACGAATCGGCGATCTCGGTTTGCGAATACCCGTTGTAGTAAGCCATAATAAGCGCTGTTCGTTGGTCTTCGGTCAATTTCGAAAGCAGCGAAAGCATTACTTCGCGCTCGCTGGTTTCGATCTGCTCATCAAGCGCCGTGCGGTGCTCGATCATCAGATCGCTCGAAATTTCTGCTATTTCGTCTCTGTCATGGTTGACCTCAAGCGATTGCTTTTTGGCACGCTTGGATCGCAGCAGATTTATCGCTTTATTATGGGCTAACGTTGCAAGCCAGGTCGAAAACGACCCGCGATCTCTATCGAACAGTTCTGCTTTTTCCCACACTTGCAGAAAGACATCCTGCAAGATCTCGCCGGCATCTTCTTCGTTGCGAAGAATCCTCAGTACCAGCGAATAAATTTTCCGCTGATATTTATCATAGAGTTTGCCTAAAGCAGCAGCGTCGGCACGAGCAACCAGTGTAAGTAACACCAGATCATCGTTTTCGGCGCCTGTTACCTTTGTATTACGCAAAAAACCATTGGAGCGGATTGCTCCATCGGCGTCTGGAAACTGAGGGTTATTTGTGGCAATAGGTGGCAAATAAAGCAACGTTCGTGAATACCAGTATGCCCAATACGATTTCGATACTAAAAATTCCCGGGGTCTCTTAAAACCAATATACTGGCTCTAAATGCCATCGTTGCCACCACCGGCAAAGGTATTCCCCGAACGGTAAACTTTCAGTACTATCAGAAAAAATATTTTTTACAATAGGAAGATCGCTTATGCTCATCTACCCAAAGTGGGCCATTTTTAACGGCTTTCTTTCATGGCATCGTTATTGGGATACTTCATGCTACATAAGAAAGCTATGAAGATGTTCTATCTATCCGTATTACTCTTGGTATCGGCACCTTTATTTGCTAAAGTGACCGATACTGTAGTTGCTGAGTCGAAATATAAACAGGCCATAGATTTCTCGCCGCTCTCGCCGGCCTTCAGGATCTATGCCGTTCAATATACCTACGAATTCTCTGAAAAGAACGAAGTGATGCTCGGCTTAGCATACGTGAATGTCACGAACAAGGATATCGGCATTAATCACGATCCGACGATCGTCGTTGGGTATCGGCGATACCTCTGGAAAAAATTGCATCTCGAGTATCAATTATGGCCTGGCTATAACCATTACTTTTCAATACCGGAGAATACATACTTCGATGGCTTTGATCTTTGGAATGAATTCCGGCTTGGCTACCGAATGGATTTTCATATCTCGACACTTCCTGTCTATCTTAACTATCAGGTACTGGCAGGCTTTGGACTGTATGGTGGAAATAAACCGCAGTCATTTAAAGACTGGGCAAAACGACAACCGTTTTTCTTCGTAGCGCCGGTCTTGTTCATGGGCATACGATTTTAAACGAGTATAGCCATTCGTACATCAAGCGTTACCAATTAAGACATGAGATCTCTTTCAGTTAAAAGTCGCTCGCCCTATTCCCGCGCTCTTCTTATCTGGGTGCTCTTCATTCCTGTTGCCATTCTTAATGGAATGATCAGAGAACTCACCTATAAAAATTCGCTTGGCGATGCTGCGGGGCATCAACTAAGCTCGCTTATTTTAGTGATGCTATTTTTTCTCGTTCTGTATCTCACTTTTCGTAAGCAGGTAGCACAGTTATCGGCTAATACCCTATTCAGCATTGGCACGATGTGGGCAATGCTCGCGGCAGCATTCGATTTTATCTTCGGCCATTTTGTCGATCATGTTGATTGGAATATACTTATTGCCGATTATGACCTAACTAATGGCAGGCTATGGCCACTTGTATTGCTATTTCTGGTGTGCTCGCCATATTTATTAAAGCTTGTCCAGCATCGAGAGCGGTAATATTTTTTACTTCACTATTATTTTTTTACTGCTTCATATAGTCAACAGCTTAAAAAGCTGGTAAAAGCAGCAATTTTCAATTGGCACGAAAATTACCTATATACTATCATGATCGTGACGATCTCACTGATTGTACTAGCGGTGATCACATTCATACTGGTCACGCCACTGATCCTTGAGGTCGACACCACAACAGACATCTACCGGCTGCAACTGGTAGCGATCGCGTCAGTGCAGGTGGTATTCGTAGATGGCTTACCCCAATTTCGGATATGGGTTCTTGGCTGGCAGAAGCAGATCGACCCATTGAGGATCAAGGGGCCCAAGAAAAACAAGAAGAAAGAAACATCACGAGGAAACAAGCGAAACCGAAGTGCAGCGCGGATCTGGAAAAAAGTCCGCGCTGTGCTTCGAAGCTTTAACGTACAGTATTTTGAAATGGATATCGATACTGATGATTACGCGGCAAATGCAGTACTCTATCCGATCGCGCTCGCAGTATCAGGACCAAGAACGTTCATAAGGATCAATTTCGATGACAGAACAAGTCTCAAGTGCAGGATCACCAATTGCATCGGGAAAATACTTTTTGCTTTCACACAATAATAATTACGCGTATGAATATTCAATTTGAAGAAATGCTCACAAAAGTGACGGACTTCTTAAAAAACGAAGTGAAGACGGAAACCGTCGTCGGCGATCAATTCCAATTAGGTGAATACTCCTGTGTCCCCGTTATCCGGATCGGAATGGGATTAGGATTCGGCGGTGGCGAAGGGGAAGGGGATAACCAAAAAAATGGCAAAGGTAAAGGCGAAGGATCCGGCGGCGGAGCCGGCACCGGTATCGAGCCTATGGGATTCCTCGTAGCTCGGGGCGAAGAGATTAGCTTTATCTCCACAAAGTCGAATAAAGGCCTAAGTACACTCGTCGAAAAGGCACCTGACCTGTTAACAAAATTCTTTGAAAAGAAGGAAGCCGCTCCCGTAGCATAATTTCTTCACGATGGCGCCCGGCCTCTGCAATTGCTTGCGGAAAATCTTGCAGAAACCCGGGCGCTTTTTTATGTTATGGCCACCCGAATGAAAGCTTTCCTTCTTACCCTTTCTTTCCTCTTCCTACTCTTTAATGCTTCGGGTGCATTCTTCGGTGGGCTTAATCTCATGACGCATCCGGATGGATCGAGCATCGCATTACCGTATGAATATATTAAGACTACGGCTTTTAAGGATTATTTTATTCCGGGCCTCATCCTTCTACTGGCAAATGGAGTATTCGATCTCCTGGTCTGTGCGGCAATAGTTGCCCGCATAAAACGATACCCTCTACTCATTATTTCCGCAGGGGTCATCCTCGGAATATGGCTACTCGTGCAGATCATTATAATTCAGATCCTATATTATTTGCAGTTTATCTTAGCACTTGATGCGCTTGGAATGATACTCTGCGGCTGGCTTCTTAGGAGGATGCAAAAAAAGGAATTGGCATGAAGTACTCGCAACTTATCCGCTTGGGCGCCATCGTTGCGCTTGTAGGATATATCTGTTCCGGGCCAGTGGGATTTCTGGTGACTATTCTCGTTCATCCGCAGCCGTCATGGCGATCTGCATCATTATTCGCAAGCCAATATGATATCATTCAAGACATTCCATATTATTTTGGACTATTACTTATTAGTGGTATGCTAATGCTTGCAGCAGGGCATTATCGTATTGCAAGATCAGTCAGTGATGAGACATCCTTTCATCTGTTACTCTCTCTCATGTGGTCGGTAGTATTTGCAGCGCTGGTCTCGTTCAACTATCTTTGCCAGACGACTTTCATTCGCCACCTTGCCCTGAATTATCACTCCGAAAATGACTCGCTGATCGCCGCATTCTCCTTATCGAATCCGATGTCACTAAGTTGGGCGATCGAAATGTGGGGCTATGGCATTCTCGGCGTTGCGAACCTGCTGCTTTCCGGATATTATCGGCAAAAGAATACTCTTATTCGCTCGCTCCTCATTGCTAATGGTATCATAAGTATTGCTACAGTGATAGTAACGATCATCGATATCCATTGGGTAATGACAACCCCAGGACTCATCGGATATTTTCTTTGGAATATTTTAATGATCTGGATGATGATAGCGATGATCAGATATTGGAATATTAAAACAACATCCCCGGCCGTTTGAAGTGATCGGTCGATAAATAAACATCCCGTTTATTCAATCCATACTTTTCACAATACACTTTGAACTGCTGCTTGATATACATAGCATACGCCCCTTCGCCGCGCATGCGTAATCCGAATCTCGGATCGCTTAGCGAGCCTCCTCTTACCATCTCGATGCGCTTAATAATTTTTTCAGCTTGTAGCGGCTCATTACGCATGAGCCAATCGACAAAGATATCTTTCAATCCGTATGATAACCTGACAATGGTGAATCCAGCAGTAATCGCTCCGTGATCGGCGGCGGCTTCTAATACTTTCGGTGTTTCTCGGTCATTTAGTCCGGGAATGAGAGGGGCATTCATGATGCCGCAGGGGATACCTGCTTGCGTTAATGTTTTCAATGCTTTGAGCTTTCGCTCAGGTGTTGCAGTCCGTGGTTCGAGTTTTCGTGAAAGTTTAAGGTCAAGTGTCGTGATCGAAAAATTAACCATTACCAAATTAAGCTTTGCCATCTCGCTCAGGATATCGATATCCCGAGCGACGACGGCGTTCTTGGTGATGATGGCGACAGGGTTGCGGTACTCCAGGCAAACTTCAAGAATACTGCGGGTGATCTTAAACTTCCGCTCGGCTGGCTGATAGCAATCGGTATTACCCGACAGCATAATGACCTGCGGCTCCCAATTCGAATCGAATTTCTTCCGAAGTAGATCGGCAGCTTTTCGCTTGACGGTGATCTTCGATTCGAAATCGACCGCCGAATTAAAGCCGAGATATTCATGCGAGGGCCGCGCATAGCAATAGGCGCAGCCATGCTCACAGCCACGGTACGGATTGATCGAAGCCGCCATCGGCAGGTCCGGACTTTCATTGAACGAGATGATCGATTTCGTATTGTCATCAATGAATTGCGTCTGCACTACTGGCAACTCAAGCTCCGCCTCGGGTGAAACCCACCCGTCGTCAAATGCTTCAAGCGATCGTTTCTCGAAGCGATTTGGTATATTCAACTCAGACCCTCGAATGGTGCCCATAATTTCACTAATTAATATAAGGCAAACTTCCGGAGATCTTTTAAAAATCCTTTCATATCGTTATTGACAGAAGTGCCTTAGCACGACGAAGCAATCCGCTGATATCTTTGCGAATCGATAAGTATCCAATATGATGAATGAAAATAATTGAATGGCTCTTCACAATGACCCATCTGAGCGAATCCATCCGATTCGTCTCCTTCCGTGTCCGTTTCTCACTAAGGACGGATTTTCAAAGAACAAGTGTTTCTTGCAGCACTTAAATGACATTAGCCCGACTATTATATTTTTATGCGGCGCTTACGGCGATACCATCAGGCTTCGTGGATATCTCCGCATTACCAACCGTTACCATTGACAAACGCTACGCCACTACCAACAACTGTTGCGGCCGCATCCTTGATAGCACGAAGTTCTGCATCCTTCGCGATATCGCTTATAAAAAACTCGAAGCCGCCTGCTCGATTCTCCAAAAAGAACATCCCGGCTGGAAGTTTATCGTCTTCGATGCCTATCGTCCACTCTCGGTACAAAAGCAACTGTGGGATCATGTGAAGGGCACACCCTATGCGCGGTATGTTGCCTATCCATTAAATGGGTCGCTGCATACCATGGGGCTGGCGATCGACTTATCAATAATAGATGAGGATGGCAAGCCGCTCGATATGGGCACCGGTTTCGAT
Organism: Kapaibacterium sp. (SeqCode); assembly: GCA_035712525.1. Classification (GTDB taxonomy): domain Bacteria; phylum Bacteroidota; class Ignavibacteria; order Palsa-1295; family Palsa-1295; genus JAFDZW01. The sequence continues at coordinate 3,841 of DASTAO010000273.1, read as the reverse complement.
GAATTCACCCCGCTCGCCGCGCCACGAAATGAAGCCGAATACCTGCGCACGAAGAAATTATCGCAAGAGCAGTATCAGAACAGGCTAATACTCCGCCGAATAATGCAACGTGCCGGATTCATCCAATTGCAAAGCGAGTGGTGGCATTACGAAGCTATGCATCAAAAGACGGCACGAGCGAGATATAAGTAAAATGGCAACCCGAAACTCTTCCCCACAAAAAATAGTACAATAGCCAATATGACGAAACCGTACTTAGTCGCTGCCTTATTGTTCCTCGCCAGTTGTACTGCCACACAAACCGTAAAGAAAACTGAACCAGTCGCCACCGAGCCACCGAAAACGGAGAACGAACTTCGAGTCATTAATAATAAGATAGTCGCTCTTTCCGGCCTCTGCCAATCTCTCTATGCAGAAGGTACGATCACACTTCGTCAGGGCAGTTCGTCCCAAAGCGGCCAGTTCGAAATGCGATCGAAGCGATGTGCCGCTCCAGGTGATGTTGATTCCCTCAGCATGATCGTCAGTGGTCCGTTTGGTATTACCGCCGCAAAATTTTTAGGCTCTGATAACGAATTCCATTTTGTAAACGTCCTGCAAGGTGAGCAGTACCATGGCAAACCGGATGCAAAAACACTCGAACAGTTTACCGGAATGAAGGGGCTTTCGCTCAGCCTGCTTAATGATCTTATTTATGGAATTTCTCCGATGCGCTTGAGCGATGCAGAAGTCGAACGAGCACAACAGCAGATCATCCGTGGGAAAGACCGCCTGTTTTTTCAGAATATAGCAAAAGGCTACAGCGAGGCCATTACCCTCCGAACTGAAGGTAACTCGGTAAAACTATACACGTATGAACGATGGAATCGCCTAGTGGACACTATAGGAGCTTCGGTGTATAGACCTGATCTTTTGGTAACATTCACCGGCTCCTTTCGCGAAGAGCCGTTTCTGCTTCCACGGTTGATAACAGCCACTTCCGGCAGCCAAACCCTCGAAATCGAATATTCTGAGGCAAAAGAAAACGCAGGCACTCCGGTCAAGATAAAAATGCCGTCGAAGTAGTTTTGAGCTCTTAGTTCTGAGTTTTGAGTAAAAATAATTTGGTCTGTAATTTATTGATTTTCAATAGCTTGCAAAATAAAGACAAATTATTTTTTAAACCACTGTCACAAAGCATGGCTTTGGCACGTAATTTGTTATATCTTATATAGAGATTGTTTTTAGTGCCTATAAAAATAGACAAGCTCAGAGGGGTAAGTCAAAAAGCTTAAGGCTGGAAAGGCACCAAAAAGTTTAAAAAGTGTATCCCTAATTCTCTTGGTCCATCCTTTAGAGATGATGTATGATGAAAACGCACTTCGCAAGAGGTGCGTTTTTTTTATATCCCTAACCTTAGCGCTTGTGTCCCGCCCGCACCCTTCAAGCAGTACGAATTTCAAATAGCTGACCAACCCCGAGCCGGCAAAATACTTATCACTCGTTACTCGTTTAATGATTTGTGGCATACAATTAGTATAAATTCATTTTCGTGTTGTGAAGTGTATAGTTTATCCCCTTACCCCCGATACGAAAAGTAAATCAGTTTCTTTTTCTCTTCGTAGTACATACAACCCAGCGTCTCCTAATGAAAAGCTACCTGCGCTTTTTTACTGCAGCGATAATTGTGATCGCAATGGTTTCAATATCCACCGCCAAAACCGCTTTGACTGTTCTTTCGAGCTATCCTGCCTCGGGAGCTAAATATGCTTCTGCCGCAACCTCGATTGGCATTCGATATGCTGGCGCCGCAGATCTTTCCGAATCGGAGTCTGTCGCTGTAAAAGGCTCCCAAAGCGGCATCCATACTGGCCGCATCAGCTATTCGGTAGATCGTCATACCCTGATCTTTACACCCGACCAACCCTTCACTCCTTCAGAAACAGTATCAGTAATGGCTCCCTCGGCATCATATACATTTACGATTGCCGAGACTCCCGACCCCGCTAATATCAAGAATTTCCATAGTGACGATCCCATCACTGAGACGATCTTACATGCTGCTCCGAGCGCCCCTGCCAGCACCCAAGCAATGCCAACGATCGACGTGATTGCTAATAACAATCCCGCTCCCGGCGATTTCTACCTGACGAATCTGCAGTTCATGCCTATCCAAAAGAATACTAATTACTTCATTCTTAATAATGATGCCCAGGCAACTTTCTCCCATCCCGCTGGAAAAAATTATGCGCTCGATTTTCATCCTTGGAAGAATGGGACGTATACATACTTCGATGCGTATTTCGCCGTTCAGAAATATTTCATTCTCGATTCTAATCTGAAAGTGATCGATAGCCTCAAAGCTGCGAACGGACTTCAGACCGATGGCCATGAACTTATGTATACGGCCGATGGTGGCTATCTGATGCTCGCCCTGCAGAATGTCAAGATGGATATGCGTCAATTCAATGAATTCGGAAATGCAAATGCCACTGTCCTTAATTGCGTTATTCAGGAATTCGATAAAGATCGTAATCTGATTTTCGAATGGAGTTCGCTCGATCATTTCAAAGTGGCGGATGCCGTCTTCCTCGATTTCACCGCTGCCACGATCGACTATTGCCATGCCAATGCGATCGAGCTCGATGCCGACGGCAATATCTTACTTTCCTCGCGTCACATGGATGAGATCACAAAGATTGATCGCAAAACCGGCCAGATCATTTGGCGCCTCGGCGGACTAAATAATCAATTTGCATTCACGAACGATACGATCCAATTCTCTCATCAGCACGATATCCGCCGCACTCCCGCCGGCACTTACACCTTACTCGATAATGGCAACCTCCACACCGCCGGTGGTATTTTTACCCGGGCAGTGGAATACAAGATCGACGAAATAGAAATGACGGTAACCAAACAATGGGAATTCCGCCACAGCCCTGATGTCTTCGGCGAAGCAATGGGCAGTGTCCAGCGCTTATCAAACGGCAGCACACTTATCTGTTGGGGTGCCTGCGATACGGTTTCGATGACGGAAGTCGATGCGAAAAATAAAACCACTTTTGAAATAAAAATGGAAGATCAGAACTATGGGTATCGTGCCTATAAATACACCAAAGCCGATCTCCAAGCGGGTGTGTCTTCTTTTTCCTCGGCAAACGGAATCTCAGTAAGCTGTTTCCCAAATCCGATTGCTGCAAAAGGGACAGTCACTCTTGCAGCAAGCAACGACGAACATGTCTCGGTAAAAATATATGATGATCTCGGGAGGGAAGTAAGCTCAGTATTCACCGGTCGTGTAAATGCCGGCAAAGAGCTACCGCTCGATGTCTCGCAGCTCTCCAACGGAATCTACCATCTGCAAGTAAGCGGAGAACATGGTTCGGTTGGCAGAGAAGTAGTGGTGATGAAATAATGTCTGAATCAGAATTCTCAGAATTTTAGGATTAATTAATAGAATAATTCTGCTCATTCTAAAATTCTGAGAATTCTGATCAAATATGGCAGCTCGCTAATCCTCGCTTCTCCAAATACTGCTGATGATATTCTTCAGCTCGCCAGAATGGCATAGCTTCCGTGATCTCAGTCACGATCGGGCGCGAGAACCTTCCGCTCGAATCCCATTCTTTCTTCGATGCTTCGGCGATAGCCTTTTGCTCTGGCGATTGATAAAAGATAGCCGAGCGGTACTGAGTACCTATATCCGGACCCTGACGGTTAAGCGTCGTAGGGTTATGATTCTCCCAAAATACTTTCAGTAGATCATTATAAGATACTTTCGAAGGATCGAAGGTAACCTCGACCACTTCTGCATGCCCCGTTTCATCGGAGCAAACATCTTCGTAGGTCGGTTGCTCGG
>DASTAO010000272.1:0-2264 GCA_035712525.1 Kapaibacterium sp. (SeqCode) | reverse complement strand
GAGTAATTTACCAGTTGTAACCTGGAGTTTAATATCCGCATAGGTCGATAAGGCGATCTTCCCGCTCGGATCCGAACCGCTATGACAACCGGTACAGGCTGCTTTTATGACCGGATATACGGTTGCAGCGAACGTTACATTGGTAGTATCACAATTTCCATCACAAGAATTATTTAGTGCTCCTTGCTGGATCCACTTCAGGATCATATCGATCTGGGCTGAAGTAAGCGCGGAAAACGGCGCTCTCGGCATTTTCTCTTCACCACTAGCTTTAAGTACTGTATAAAGCTTACTCTTCGTAGGATTAGTGGTGCTGACATTTTTCTTGATCTGAGCATACGTCACTAACGGCCCGCCATCTTCATGAAAACCAGCAGAATGACATCCATGAACGGAATCCGTACAGTTCGATACGATCAGCGGAAAGATATCATTGACAAAATACACGCTATCTGGCGAGCAAATATGCTTTGGTACATAATGAGAAGTGTCATTACCGGAGTTATTTGTACTATCGGTACCACCGCCATTACCGGTCGTGTCAACTACCGATACCGGATGCCAAGCCTCATGCTTACAAGAAACGAGAACCGTGGAAGCAAACAGGAGAAGGCAACTACAAGCAGCAAAAAACGAAACATATCTCTTCATTTCAATACGGGGAATAGATTGAAAATTCGTAACTTGGGGTGGATATGTTCGGGTATAAACCCTTCACTATAGGGAATAACACCCCACTTGGGGTCTTGTTTCACTCTGTCAGGGAAGAATTAACAATGAATGGAAACAGCCGGTTATTGCTGTAGTTATGGTATGTTGGGTATGAATTAATAGCCTACATAAAAATGCCGAGATAAAAATATCTCGGCATTTTCATCTTAATCCCTTTCTTGCAGTCAGCAGATGAGAATCTTCTATCTAATAGAAACCGAAGGAAATAGGGGAAGATATTTCCTTTGGTTAATTGTTCAGCTGTGCAATTACTGCTGCGGCTTGCCTTGCTTGCCCATCGAATCGCTTGTATTGCTGCCAGCACTCTGACCTGACTTGTTGCGATTCTGATCTGATTCAGTCGATTTCGACTTGTTCGGATCGGTGTTAATTCCATCGGTAGACCGACCCGGTGTATCCTGGCCTTGTTTATTTTTATCGTAGTTGGTGATCGGAGTATCTGTCATGGTCTGTTTTTCCTTCTGTTGATTTTATGAACGTTGATCGTGGGATTGCTCCTTATACTACTTCATAGCAAGCACCGTGGTTTTAAATGACACACCGTTGCGAGAATATCAGTTGGTATCCAATTTTTTTCGTATTTTTGTTAGACCCAACGCAAGTGCTCCGGGTGGGGCACTTACTGCCACGGGATACAGTGCCGTTTTCTTCCGCAGGAAGGAGCGGCACTTATTATTTTACAAGGATTACCGGGGCAACAGATATTGCCCTTTCAAAACCTTTCCCGACGAGCTGTGTTAGATTAAATACTATGGCACGGCGTAAGCCAATACCTTTTTATCTGTTACTTATCCTCCTTCTTTCTGGAGTGATTTCGTCCTGCGTTGACGATCCGCCTCCGACACCCGAACTAAAACTTGGCCAACCTACCGAATTAGCTTCGTTCGATGTGCCAGTGATAGGAAGCATTACTCCGATCACTTATAATAATAAGACCATTAAAGTAATCGTCCCTGCAAATTCATTTACCACGGTAAAAACGATCCGTCTTTTAAGGACTCCGATCTCATCGCAAACTTTTGGCGATAAGATATCCCCTGTTACCGATCTTCTCACGATTGACTTCGGCTCCGATTATCCGGCACATAACATCATCGTTCAAATCCCCACTGACGACGGAAAGCTTGACTTTACGATGGGATTTTATTATGATAAAGTCACAAAAGATCTTGACGCCATTCCTCTTTGCACACCGGAGTTAGATTATACCAGAATTGCTTTACGACATTCTGGTGACTTTTTCCTAAGCACTATACCGTTGGCAAAATTATATGGTGGCTATGAGACTAATTTTTCCATTTCAACAGATGGCTCAGATATTCCCAATTATGGAACAAGTTTTACTCCGACAGGCCAGTTTGCCGGTACAACGCTAAGTACTTACTGGTACTATTTTGAGAAAGCTCGGCGCGGAGAGACACATTTGTATGGCCGTTTCAATTCAGTCCTGGATTCTGCCAATGAACTATGGCAGGATAATACGACCGGAATATTTGTAACGACCGAAGCCGAGAATGCCATACAATGGGCCG
>DASTAO010000271.1:0-5422 GCA_035712525.1 Kapaibacterium sp. (SeqCode) | reverse complement strand
AGAGCACTGGTATTCAGCAGGAACGTTGTCGGTCGTACAAACAAATAATCCAAAATGAGTTCTTGGTGCTCCGAAGCATTCATGGCTACAATCGCCCATGTAGCTATATGGATGAGTATCACTCATGATATTACATTCAGTTGGACATGTTTGGCAATAACTGATATTGGATACACCAGCAAAAAGAACCAGTGTTAATGCTACCATAGTAAGCATTGATCTACAACAGATGAATCGTTTCATAATCGTATAAGAGATAGTGATGAAAAATTGACAAAGCAAATGCCTCATCTTCGTGTGCAAAATTAAGGAGGATCAGTAAAAATCCGGCTCTCCTACTCTCTCCTTTACTCTCCTAACCTCTTCTTTATTTTTAATTATTTTTTTTGGTCATTCTTGAGGCTCAAAATATGAGAGCTGAGATTTGTATATAAGGGAAGGTTTAAGTTTTTTCGTATTCTGCTTCGACAATCCTCGATGGAATGGGTACTTTTACGAAGAAGTTTCGCGGTATCATGATTCTTCCATTTGAACGATGCAAGGACACAGACGGTAATTTGAAGGGGCGTCAGGATGCTATATCGATGAGACAGCATCGAGAATAACTCTTTGAATTCCGATGTCTCTTCTATATCTTTATTATATTTTGAAAGGTCTCCCTTTTCTTGGGGGGGGTATCATATTGGTCCGATGGAGTTTGATGTAAAGGCAGTTTCATACGCAGAGATGGTTCTATTTTTAAAACTTGTCATAGAACTATTAATTCCGAAGGCTATATTAGAATAAATTCTTATTTTCACCTTTTAATCCATAAACCCTAATAATTTCGTATATTCTATTATAATTATCCCCATCGTTTATGAAGCGAATCGTAGTTTTGCTTTTTGTTTCGCTACTACTTGCGACATGCAATAAGACCGATAGTGATAACTGGGTGGAAACCCGGGAGATCACTATTACTGCATATAAATCAGACCCTGAAAATGGGAAACAGTATCTTGATGTCATTTACGAAAATGGCACTCAGGGCAATGTTCGCAAGATCAAGGTCGAATTATTCGAGCGCACGGGCTCGAAAGTCGATACTGTTGTAAAAACAATCGAACCGACCGAAGTGCTCAAACCCAAAGACCGCCACTTAGTCAAACGCCCGATCGGCGAAGCGCCGGCAACGTTCGACGAAGTGACCGTCGGCAAGGTTTGGATAGCGAAGTAATCGTTTTTTGCTGTTCGTGATTCGTGGCTCCCTTAACTAGGCTTTAGTGTTAACAAAGGGCGTGACTAACCACGCCCCCACTCTAATGACGCAGACCTTCGTATTTGATATCGAGACAGTACCACTGCCGTTCGATGAATCCTTTGATGATACGCAGAAAGAATACCTGCTACGCGGCTTAACTACCGATGAGCAGATCGAAAATCAAAAACGATTCGGTGCACTTAATCCCCTGCTCGGCAGAATCGTCTGCATCGGCATTTATATCCCGGAGTTGAAATACGGCTTCGCCCTTTCTCTCGGAACCGAAGAATCAGAAGAGGTAATTACTACCGACGACCTATCCACCAAATACAAAACCTTCACAGATGAAGCTGCCATGCTTTCCCATTTTTGGCAGGGTATGGAAAGCACGCGTTACTCATCCTACATTACTTTCAACGGCAGAAATTTTGACTGCCCGTTCCTCATGCTTCGGAGTGCTGTACTTGGTGTTCGGCCCAGTGTGAATTTGATGGCAGGTACCCGTTGGGCATTCCGTGTTGGGGGCAAGAATTATGAAGCTGATCATATTGATCTTGCCGATAAGCTGGTCTTCGGTAATGGCTTTGATAAAAATGGAGCGACCCGAAAATTCAACCTCGATTTTTATACGAAAGCCTTTGGTATCAAGTCTCCAAAAGCCGAAGGACTGACCGGCTATGAGGTCCCGGAATATTTCAAAGATGGCAAAGTCCGCGAGATTGCCGAGTATTGCCTGCGCGATGTAGTTGCAACAGCTGAATTGTATGACCGCTGGAATATGTTACTACGGTTCTAAATTAGTAAAAGCTGAGAAACTATTAACTACCCGTCCTTTATAGCAAAACGATTTATTCGTCATCGTAAGACGACTGAAGGAAGCGCTTCGAAAAAGCGATTCGTTTCGTTTATTATTGCTATTTCAGTCGGGGCCGTAGCGCTGGGAACAGCAACACTCATCACTGCCCTTGCCATTCTTTCAGGCTTTGAGAAGACATTAACAAACAATGTCATTGGCTACACTGCTCATGCCGAAATTTCCTCGTTCGGAAATCACCCGCTTCCTGATTATCCAAAAACGATCGACCGCTTAAAACGAAGCAGCGAACACATCACTGCGATCTCTCCGTTTGTCGAGCAGGAAGCCGTGCTTCGCAGCACCAATGGCATTGCCGGAGTGGTGATACAAGGTGTACTGCCTACCGACACCATGACACTCGCCTTCAAGAAAATAATTGAAGGTAGGGCGCCGACTAATGATCCTAAGGATAGTATCCCCGAAATCATTGTCAGTAAAGGCTCTGCAAAAGAGCTGCAAACTGCTATCGGAAGAAATATAACCGTCTTTCGCTTTATCGAAGGCATTCAATCGCGCGAAGAATTATTAAAGAACATCGCTCGCTTCAAGGTAGTCGGCGTTTTCGAGACCGGCATGGCTGAGTATGATAATAACCTTGCTTATACAACCCTCACCGCCGCACAAGATCTTCGCAAGATGGCACCTCTTGAGGTTAGCGGCTACCGGTTTCTTGTCGATGACCTCAACAAGGTCAAAGAGATCTGCAATGAATTAAAGCTGTACCTGCATTATCCGTACTTCGTCCAGAGTGTCTACGATATTTATCCGACGATCTTCGGTTGGATAGAACTGCAAAAGAAACCGATCCCGATCATACTCGGCCTCATTATTATTGTTGCCGCTTTTAATGTAATCTCAACGCTGCTGATTCTCGTCATTGAGAAGACGCGACAAGTCGGAGTATTAAAATCACTCGGCGCTGCAGATGGGTCGATACTATCGATCTTTGTTTCCGAAGGAGCATACATTGCAGTTCTTGGTATTATCTTCGGAAATGCATTAGCATTTATTCTTTGCTGGCTGCAACTACATTATCATTTCTTTAAGCTTCGCTCCGAAATTTATTTCATGTCTGCCGTTCCGATCTCGATCGAATGGCAGCATTATGTGATCGTCAGCCTGATCGCGCTTGCGATCACGATCACTTCCGCGCTGATCCCGGCGCGTATAGCCACAAAGATCACTCCAGTTAACGCTCTTAAATTCGGATGACCCCAGTTGAAGTTGTTACGGCATTACTTGTCGATAATGGCAAGGTATTAATGTGCGAACGCCATGAAAAAAAACTGTACCCACTACACTGGGAATTTCCCGGCGGGAAAGTCGAACCTGGCGAGTCGCTTGTTGAAGCACTTATACGCGAGGTATATGAGGAACTTCAGGTAAATTGCAATGCGATTCGCGAATACTTCGACGATGTGATGACCTATTCAAATGGCATCACCTACCACGTCACTTTTTTTATTGTCCCTCATTTCTCCGGCAAACCAGTTAATACCGAATTTAATAGCATCGGTTCGTTCTCAGTCGAAGAGCTGAAACAGTTGCAACACCTGAGCGGCAACTCGAATATTCTTGCTAAATTATACACCGAAGGCATCCCCAGCGAATGACCGCTACGCAAAAAAGACGCTTGCTCGTGGCCAGAGACGTCTTGCTTCTTTGGCATGATAGTCAGCCTAGGCGGTTTGCCTGGCGAAAGAAAGTCCGTAAGCCATATACTGTCTTTCTCTGTGAAATGATGGGGCAACAGACACAGGCAACTCGTATAGCTGAGTACCTTTCTAAATTTCTTGAAGCATTTCCTACTCCAAACGATCTTGCTTCGGCAAAAGTAAGCGAAGTTATCAAGCTCTGGCAAGGCCTCGGCTATAATCGCCGTGCTATTAATCTTCATCGAGCTGCTACTATTATCGTTAAAGATCACAACGGTAAATTACCGAATACGTATAATGAATTAATTGCATTACCGGGAATAGGGCCTTATAGTGCGAATGCGATTCTTGTCTTTGCGTTTGAGCAACCGGTCTCTGCGATAGATATTAATGTCAGCCGTGTGCTAACAAGACTATCGAGAAAATCCAGACACGAAGACTTATTGCCGAAAGAAAAGGTTGAAGAGATTAGCAATGAGATTCTCCCGATCGCTCAAGTCCGCTCCTGGCATGAAGCGATCATGGATCTGGGTGCAACGATCTGTACAAAGCGTAATCCGAAATGCAGTTCATGTCCTCTTGTAGAGCACTGTCCCTCGAATACCCTTGAATCAGAAGCAAGAAAAAATATCCCGATCAATCGCAGTATCGAGACTCAGTATTTCGGCTATCCAAAACGGATCTGGCGAGGGAGGATGCTGCGATATATTAGCGCGAATTCCAAGATTACTAAAAGAGAACTCCGCTCGTATCTTAGCTCTGAGTTTAAGATCGCACCTACTGATGCCACTTCACTTCTAACACTTGCCCTCATTGAACTCGAGCGCGAGGGATTCATTACTATAAAGAATGAACAACTCACCCTTGCTTGAATTACCGGAGCCCTGGAAAAGTATCTATGCCGAACGAGCAGAGGCGATCAAGCTTCGGCTTGATGATTTTGCATCGGTACACGAAAGTGAGCATTTCTATGAATTATTATTTTGTATCCTAACGCCTCAATCAAGTGCTCGAAATGCAGGCCAGGTTATTGCGAAATTAAAGGATAACAGATTTTATGAAGTTGGAGACGACCCAACGGAGATACTAAGAAATCCCGCACATTATATCCGCTTCCATAATACAAAGGCAAAACGACTGCTCGTCATTCGTGAAAACTTCTCCTCCATTCGAACTATTATCCAAGCGCAACAAAGTGATCTTCCGCAACTTCGCGAAGAGATACGAATCGCTGTGCCGGGTTTTGGATTAAAAGAGTCGTCTCACTTCCTAAGAAATATCGGCTTCAGAGGATACGGAATCCTCGACCGTCATATCTTTAAGCATCTGCTAAAATTAAAAGTGATAGGAAGGATGCCAAAAAGCCTGACGGAGAAACGATATTACTCAATCGAAAAGAAGTGGAAGAAATACGCTGATACTGTGGGGATATCTATTGATGAATTAGATCTGTTGTTTTGGAGCATGGAGACCGGGGAGATCTTAAAATAATCTACCGAGTAAACGGCACATCCCTATTCGAAAAATCCGGCCGATAATAATCCTGGCTTTCAAATTCCTGCATCCAGCCATTTTCAAATTGGAATTCGTCGAGTAATTCTAATACCTTCTCGTATTCCCGCTCTCTGATCCTTCTATTAATAAGCATCAATCGTTCAGAGCGCTCGGCAT
>DASTAO010000270.1:0-9842 GCA_035712525.1 Kapaibacterium sp. (SeqCode) | reverse complement strand
GAGCATGACCACTAGTACAATAGAATAACTTTTGAGGTAAGTGCAATGAAAACAATTTCCCTGCTGACACTTTGGACGGATAAAAAATTCAGACTTCTCACTCTGGGAATTCTATTAGTCGCCGTTTTTGAGGTGCTATCTCTTAGCGGGTATCAATTACCAAATGGCATTGGCATTCCGCTTTTCAGTATAGTCATTGTCATAATTGGTAGGGAGACACTACTCTCCGGTCTGAAAGCTCTACTCCGATTCGATTTTAAAAGCATTTCGTTACTAGTCGTAATCGCTGTTATTGGAGCGTTTTATATAGGTGAGTACGTCGAGGCGGCTATAGTTATTGTGCTATTTACGTTAGGGGAATATTTGGAGGACTTTGGAATCCAAGCCAGCAGAAGTTCCTTGCGAGCACTGGTAGAGCGAGCGCCTAAAACTGCGAAAATAAAGGGCAGGGATGAAGAGGTCGTCTTAGAAAACTTAATGGTCGGAGATACGGTCCTTGTACAACCCGGCGACTTTATTCCTGTAGACGGTACAATTAGTCTCGGGCAGTCATCAATAGACGAATCGACAATTACCGGTGAACCCATACCGAAAGATAAACATATAGGAGAGATAGTATACGCGGGTACATTAAATATCAATGGCTATTTAGAGATTATTATTTCTAAACTGGCTAAGGACTCCACCCTTTCAAAAATTATCGAATTAACATTTAACGCAGGAAAAGCAAAAGCTGAATCGCAGAAATTCATCGAGCGATTTAGTAGGTTCTATACTCCCTCTATTATAGCCCTGACTATCTTAATCGTCATTATTCCTACTGTTTTTTTTGGCAAACCATTTGAGCTATGGTTTACCGAGGGATTAACATTACTGGTTATTGCCTGTCCTTGTGCGCTTGTTATTTCTACGCCGGTTGCAGTATATTCGGCAATTGGGAATGCCTCATCGAAAGGAGTTATCATCAAGGGCGGAAAGTTTGTTGAAGGCATTGGACGTATCCGGGCAATTGCTCTTGATAAAACTCGAACTATTACTGAAGGCAAGCCAGTAGTTACTGACATTATTCCATTCGGTTCGACGAGTCGAGAACATTTACTGGCTTGTGCAGCCGGAATAGAGCAGTATTCGGAACATCCATTAGCAAGGAGCATTGTCGAAGCTGCAAAAGCTGAGAAAATCGAGCCACATCCGGTAGAACATTTTCAGTCGGTATTTGGAAAAGGTGCAACTGCCCAATGCCTTGTTTGTTATGATAAAGATCATGCCATCGGCAAACTGGAGTTTATCAAAGAACGGACTACGGTTGAAAAAAATGTGATTGATTCGGTTGATAGATTGTACAATGAAGGGAAAACGGCTATTATTATTAGTGCCGGAATTACTGTTGAAGGGATTATCGCCGTTGCCGATACGATAAAACCCGAAAGCGTTCATGCCATTGAAGCATTGTCAGCATTAGCAATAGAGCCGGTTATGCTTACCGGTGATAATCGTATACCGGCAGCACTCGTTGCGGAAAGAGTCGGTATCAAGACAGTCAAATCCGAACTCTTACCAGAAGGCAAAGTTGAAGAAATTAAAAAATTACTTTCCGAATATGGGAATATCGCAATGGTAGGCGATGGAGTTAACGATGCTCCGGCTTTGGCAATGTCGACGGTTGGAATAGCTATGGCAGCAAGCGGAAGCGACACTGCAATCGAGTCGGCAGATATTGCCATTCTTAATGATAATCTCTTACTTCTGCCATTTCTTGTTTCTCTCGGAAGGCAAGCCCGAAAGACGATCACGTTGAATGTGTCATTGGCAATAACCGTGAAGATTGTCTTTATTTTATTGGCAATCTTCGGAATCAGTAACCTTGCACTCGCTATTTTTGCCGATGTTGGGATGACATTGATTGTTATTTTACTTAGCTTAAGACTAATGCGATTCGATGGGATCGAACGTAATATTAAGTATAGCAACTCAATATGAGATTAAATATTCTTTCACTTGCAGTTTTTATTGTTTTAACTCAATTAAATTCTAAGCAGGTTTTCGCTTCGGCATTAGGACTAGCAGACTCGATTGCTTTAATAAACGATAGTGTCCGATCGGGTAGACCTGATCCGCTAAAGTGGGCTTCATTTGAACGAGTAACTCTCGACGGACGCCCACCGAACTCAGTTACTCAATTACGTACAATTCCTTCAGTACTTACTGCAGCAATTTACGGTGGGGCTGTTGCTGGACTCCATATTTATCAAGCAAACGCTTGGTGGAGTAAGGATCGTGCACCATTTCATATTACTGACGACTGGTCTGAGAATCTGCAAAACGATAAATTTGGGCATTTCTATGCATCTTATTTAATTTCCTATCTAAATAGGGAAGCTTTAATTGAGTCCGGATTTTCCGACGAATCGGCACATAACATCGGGGCATTAATGGGACTCCTTTATCAGCTTTATGTTGAAACCGAGGATGGCTATTCGAAATACTGGGGCTTCTCTCCAACGGATGCTTATGCGGATATTGCCGGCAGCTTGTTCTTTTTATGTCAGTATCATATACCAGTACTACAGAATTTCCATGAAAAATGGACATACTTCCCTTCAAAATTCTTAGGGTCAGGTTCGATCCCCGGACAAAAAAGAACATTCATCGACGATTATCAGGGACAGTCCTATTGGTGGTCGGTTGATCTTTGGAATCTCTTACCAAAAGGTGTGCAATCCGACTACCCTAAATTTTTGCAACTGGCAGTAGGGTACACTGCGAAAAGAAATACTACAACCGGGACTTCTGATTTACCAGATACCCGTGAGTTCTATATTTCTTTGGATTATAGTCTCATGCATCTGCTCCCGAAAAGTAATATACCAATTGTTAACTGGCTTATTCAGGGACTTGATAATATTCATTTCCCTGCTCCGGCAGTTCGACTTACACCTAAAATAAAGTTCTTTCTGCTATATCCCATACAATTTCATCTTGGAAATCTTTTTTTCTAATAAAATAACTTATGCAGCCGTGAATAAGATAATAAACCTCGTTGCATTTTATAGCCTTTTATTAACGTCTTCAGTTTCCTTTGCTCAAGGCTTTGGCATCGAAGCAGGAATTAACTATGATCTGCAAGGTGGGCATTTCATTGCCCCATGCGGGTGCACTTTTGCTGATGGAACAGGACTGGGATTCTTAGGTAATCTTTCTTACGATTTACTGCCTTTTTCTGATTTTACAGTTGGTCTTGCTGCTGGTGTACACTATAATCATGTAACGGATGTTGAAGTGACACCTACTTCTACGGAGCGTATCTTGAATGGAGATCAGCAAGCGACCAATCTGACGTATGTTTCCTTTGCCCCTTACTTGCGATATACCGTTCCTTCTACGAGCATTTCTGTTACTCTGTCTCCTGAAATCGGTTATTTGCTATCGAGCAGTTTTCAACACATCAGCGGTAGCACCTTGGAGGAACCGGAGCCTAACAGTGATGCTTCAATCTATATTAGATCCTTTCGCATTGGGGCGAGATTTTCAGCGGGCTATAATTTGCAGTTCGACAAAACTATTATTGCTCCAACTTTGAGTTGTAACTTGCCTTTAAATACACTTAGATCAAACGGTACAGATGTAGATTGGAAGATTTTATCATTTTCCGGTTCGATTATGGTTCGCTTTGCTCTGTAGGACACAATAAAACACTCTAATACATTGATAGTATTAAGTTTCTAAGGAGGTTACCCTACTGACGAAATTTACACCTAAAGAGGGATCACAGTTCGAGTTCATTCACAATAAACTCTTTTGCTCCTTCAACGCCGGTAAGTTCAAGCCAAGCCTCGGTTTTGTCACCACTGACCGATAAGGTAAAAATAAAGAAATCACAACAGGTGCGCTCAGTCTTAATAAATTCTGTAAGTTCAGTTACCATGCTATCAGTACCAGGAAACTTAAAGGCAAATCCATTGGAAAGCTCTTTGCGCTCAAGCATTTGTTTTCTCAACTGCGCCAAAACTACTGCTTTACGCTTTCTTAGTTCGGGGCTACTCAACTTGCACGATAGCTCGGTGGACGTATTTTTTGCTTTATTAGCGACTGTAATAGAAGAATCACGTTTGGGGGCTGTAACTTCTTTTGGTGGAGTATCCTTGCAGCTGTTTATCAGCAGACTACTGAGGAATATTAAAACGACCGACTTTCTCATTTATTTACGGCTCCAACGATAATTAGTTGTTTATGGATTGGAATCGTTTTATTTACAGGATGGATACTCACTGAGTAGCTGCCATCGGCAATTCCGCGAAGATCGATTCGAATGGGTAGTGCCCCATGCGCAGTATGAATGGTCTCCCCAAGACTATTAATAATTTCAATGTTGGCTTCACTCCCGTTATAGTTTTGTGCTGAAATAGTAATGGCCGTTTCGGCCGGGTTTGGAAAAATCGATAATTCATTATTCTCAGATAGCTTGCTTTCTACACTTGACGTAGAAAAACTTATTGGTATAGTTTGAGTGCTCCAAACAGAATCGCTATTCATATTGACAAATTCAACCTTTATTAGATCACTGTTCTCTTTTGTTGCTTCGAGCATAACCCCATATCGCTCACCCGGTGCTATTTCAACTGTATCACTTTCAATGGTTTGATCAAACGGCCGTCCATCGGAATCGATTTTTCTTGCCTTGATCCAGGGAGGAAAAATAATACGCTCGTAGAAAAATCCGATCGACGCCGTACGTAAATAGACGATGTTTCCGAGGTTTGAAGTAATCCTGATGGAATCGTCAGAAGACAGCTGTGTTTCCGATTTCCCGTTGATCAGAAAATACTTTGGCTTATATGCCGGAATATGAACGGTGTCTTTTGCCGGATCGTGAGGTGGGATCGAATCGTGCCAAAGTGGATCGACTTCCGAAAATAGCCAATTATATGATTGATCGAATGATGGCCCGCCTGTCCACGCCGTCTTAGAGCCATCTTTGGGACGGACGACTATTAACCCGTACATTCCCATCTGAACATGAACGACATCAGCTATATGGCAGTGATATAAATACGTACCGGCATGAGAGGCAATTACCGTATAATCGGTATCCTGCATGTGGGAAAGCCAGAAGCTGGTAGCCGGGTCGCCGTCATTTGGGGTGGTTGCATCAAGTCCATGCAGATGTACCGTATGATGATCGCCTTGAGAGATTGAAAGAGCATGAAGATCGAGGGTGTCGCCTTCATTACAATAAATGGTTTTTGCTGGGATGTGAGGACTTTCGGATAACCGGTGTGGTATTCCAAACACTCGAATGATCCGGCCATCGTACATAGTATCAGTTCCGGCATCGCTTCTAAGATAAACATTGTACTTAGCGAGTCGCTGTCCGAATGTCTGTGCAGAAATACCCAGTACGATTATTATTAAAAACAGTCTCATTTGAACTCCATAATAGTAAACATACCATTCGGATGAGTATTGTTCGCACTCACAGCAACAAGATTATGGTCGTGAACGGAGTATCTTCCCGCTTTATCGACTGCCAATTCCAATACAATCGATTGCATTGGACGGAGTGCCCAAGTATCTTTACTCCAACCGACGCGAATATCGGGTGAGGTTGAATAAACACATTTCGCATGAAACCCATGAAAATGAATCGAATGCATCGATTGCCCGGTATTAGTTATATAGATTCGAATTACATCCCCAACAGAACCCCAAACTCTTGCTGTTGTATCGTTTTGAATATCCGGGTAGCTTAGTCCATTAATTGTAAAATAGTTGGGGTTATAGCTGCCTTTAACAAAATTTCCTCCGGTAACAAGGCTTTCATTTAACGACGACTGGTACTCTCTTATATTCCAAAAAAAAGAGCGATAGTAGGGATTTGAGACAGCCAAGATCCCGCAAGCGCCAAGATAGGTGTTAGACGGGTAATTAAGGTAATCGTAAAATAAGTGAATACCTTGCTCCAATAAAATGGAGGGGATTGTAATTGAAACCGATTTTCCAGGTGGAATAACTTCCTTAATTTCTCTTAGAGCAAATCCGTGTTCTACGGTATCGGTATTGATAACGACAAGCTCAAGATCAGTCCCGGCCGTTTTATTGATAACAGCACTGTTTTGTTGGTAAAGTGGTGATGAATTTATCGCTAACGCGGGAAAGGTCGTATGCTTAACTGTTACAAATGTCCCACGATTGATATAAAGCGTATCAGCAGCTTCCCCCGCAACTGCGACAAGCAGCATGACGGCAGCAAGAATTGACTTGAGCACTAAGTCCTCAGTTCTTGATTAATTTGGCTTTAGAAATTGAACCGCTATTGCTTGTAAAGAGCAAGATGTATTCACCAGCGCTCACTGAGGAAAGATCAAGAGAAGCTGATAATACATTCATTACTCGTTGTTCGAGTATGATCGCTCCGTTCGAAGAAAGAAGACTGATCGTTCCAGTGACACTGTTGTCAAATTGGATAGCAGCTGTCTTTGTTGCAGGATTTGGGAAGGCAGAAATTCTAAACTTTTTTGTATTGTCATTAATTACGCCAGCCTGCGCTTTTGCCGTAAGTATCCAGGTTAAAGTATCAGTGATCGAAGGATGATCGACATCCCATACTGCCATCGTCAGTGTAAACGTACCATTATTATTATCCGGGTAAATATTTGGCGCCAAGAAGCCACTGCTATCTTTCTGAACGGTGGACATTATGAACTCACCATCAGGAATACCGGAATAGCATGTACCTAGATCGCAAAGTGAATAATCCCAACCGGAAGGAATACCCAATGAAAGTTTTTTCCACCCGAGACGAATATCGTTTCCAGTTGTATTCTTGAAATGAATGTAATACTTTGTTACATCGTCCATGATGGTAGTCGTCTCAACGACCTTGGTCGATGGTTCAACTATATACGAACGTTCTTCCTGGGGCATCGACAGATCACAGCTTTTTTGAGCGAATACCGATCCACTCCAGAGCAAAGCTATGATGAAAAAGAAAGCCTTCATTGCAGTACTTTTAGCAAAATTAATGGACAATAGTTAACGGGAGTACGGTCGTTTTTCCGGCCGTCGTTACTCGAATATAATACATTCCGCTTACAATGGCTTCTGTTGAAAAATCGATCGCGTGAGTTCCCTCAGTAAGATTACCAGTATAAATCGAAAGCAGTAGTATTCCGGCGGAGTTATAAAGACCGATTTCGCGGCTATCAGATTTGAGGCAATCGATAGTCAGTGTTGCCTTAGAGGCCGCTGGGTTAGGATTGACTTTTAAAGATTCGTTATCATTGGAGGAAGCCACTGATGCCTGCGAGCCAAGCACTTGCGAAATGGCTGCTTTGATTGCAGTTGTATCTTTATTGGCAAAGCCCTTTTTCCAATAAAGAACTTTATGATTGGTCCCACCAACTACAACGATCGTCGGCATTCCACCAGCAGCACCATAACTGGTGTTGATGTCGTCATTGCCAGCAAAGGTAGTGCCCGTAAAATTGTTATCCGTCATCCATGATTGAATTGAACTACAATCCACATTGCTGGAAAATCCAAAAGTATAGGTTTGGAGCTGTCCGGGATTGGAGAGAGCATAGCCTTGGGCAACTTTATTTATGGCGGAACGTCCTTGGACACAGGGGAGGCAGCCCATGACAAACTCCATAACGACAACATGATTATTGTCAAGTTCGGTGAATAAGTGATGTTCTGTTCCATCACAATCGGTAACTGTAAAATCGGTAGCTGCTGCAGGCTTTTGGGCCGAGGCAGTATGAACACTTAAAATGATCGCCGCAAGAGCTAAGAAGACAACGCATACCCGCTTCATAAGACTTAGAGATTAAATGAATACCTAATTCAAACCCTAAAACTTAAAGATAGTTCTCTTTCAAAAAGAAGGGCAGTGGTACAGTTTAAAACACCCTTTTAAACATAAAGTATATAATGGGTTAAAAGAGCATCATTTAGCAACACACTTGTTTTGACGGGCATTTCTCAGTCCCATACGTACAGAACACACAACAATCCCCGTATTTAGGAATTAAAGTCTGTTTGCATTCCTCGCACTGATACCGAATGAGGCAATACTTTTCCGGCAGTTCTTCCGTTTTCTTATGCCCGCAATGGGGGCAGGTTATAGTAGAGGTCTTTGATTGCTCCATATCGTTATTGTTAAAACAGCATAAAAACAGCCCTCGTTCTTAATAAAAAATTAATACACCCTTTGGATTGGCTATTTGTTGCATTTCCCTATGAGAATACTATTCGTCTGCATTCATAACAGTGCCCGTAGCCAGTTGGCGGAAGAAATCACCCGCCGTCTATGTCCTGAGATCGAAGCAGAAAGTGCTGGTATTGAACCCGGTACCCTTAATCCTCTTGTGGTCGAAGTCCTCTTCGAGGATGGAATAGATATTAGGGGAAAAGAAACCAGAGATGTATTCGAAGTCTACAAGCAGGGGCGGTTATATTCTCACGTAATCACTGTTTGCGATGAAGCCAGTGCCGAACGGTGTCCGATCTTTCCTGGCGTTACAAGGCGTGTCCATTGGAGCTTTACAGACCCTTCTACATTCGAAGGTAGTTGGGAAGAACGATTAGAGCAAACCCGCCGAGTCCGTGACGAGATAAAAGAAAAGGTTTTGCAATTCTTCGAGGTCAATTGCGAAATAGCAGTATAGGATCTGCATTAAATATTACTTTCGACAGAGATTGCTTCATTTTCTCGACCTATTAATTTCTTATATGTCAATTACTAATGCAGTTCTATCAGCCAAAGCTCGTTTGAAATCGTCAAGGTTTCTTATTTCTCGCACTGCATCTCTCTGGTCACACCAGAAGTGTGCCCAAGAAATTACTGCATTTAATAGTGTTTGATCATCAAGAGTTGAGAAATCGAACTTGATCTTCTCACTATTCAGCTGATTCCTAAGAAAAAGTATTGCAAACTCTCTTGAATCGGATATTCTTCTATTTTTGTCTGTAAGGTACAATGAGTCCTTAACACGCAGACTTCTAAATGGAAGTTTAC
Source organism: Kapaibacterium sp. (SeqCode) (assembly GCA_035712525.1). Lineage (GTDB taxonomy): Bacteria > Bacteroidota > Ignavibacteria > Palsa-1295 > Palsa-1295 > JAFDZW01. Next base: position 823 of record DASTAO010000270.1, on the reverse strand, counting down.
CAATATTTGGTATCTCTATTAGAATATCATCGTATGGTGATATCGTTTTAAATTATGCCTTCCCGCATCACAACTTTCAAAATCAAAATGATGGTCGAACCCAACTCATAAAATACAAAAATACGACGGTATATTCAGCAATAAAACAAACAGAGTGAGGAGGATATGCACCCTTAAGTCGGAACGCATTCCTGACCGGGCAACCCCTCACGGACAGCAAGTGCCCATTGAAAAAGGAGCGGAGAAATTTCCTTTTCAGATACCATTTCAAGTAGCTCATCATATTCGGACCGAAAGAGCATAGCTGAGAGCAATTCTTTTGCATAGGAATCTACTTCCCTATCCAATCGAATCTTATCATCTGCTGACAGACTTTCTCTGAATAAGGCCATTGTATGATTATTCCAACTGTAATTAGCTTCCAGCATAATCAACTAATTCTTCTTTTATCAATTTGCCGATAATAGACATTCGTTCTTGATAACAATTACGAGCAAGATTGCATTCTTCCTTGATGTTAGAAAGTAATGCTTTAGGGCGTTGATTTGCTTCGATAGCTAAGATTTCAGTCATTGCACTTTCGAGGATGGACTCGTGTATCTTCCCTCTTTTGAACTGCCGCTTCCAGAAATTAATCGAATCCCGACGGGAAGAAAGGATCAATTGTTGAAGCCCTGATAGGGGTTGTTCACTCTTTGAGTCCGAAGTGCGGATACATTGAGAAAGCCGCCATTCAAAATAATTAACCAATGCAAGATATCCTGCGGACGTGCAAAGATCAGAGCCAATAAGAGACTTATGAGACCAAAGCCCCTTATTCACA
>DASTAO010000269.1:0-12432 GCA_035712525.1 Kapaibacterium sp. (SeqCode) | reverse complement strand
CATCCGCACCCTCGATGCAAAAGATCTTCGCCGCAATATTGCCATCGTACTTCAGGATGTCTTTCTCTTCAGCGCTGACGTAAAGACAAATATTACCCTTGGCAACCCAACCATTTCAGACGAGCAAGCCATCAATGCGGCGAAAGTCGTAGGCGCCGATTCGTTTATCAAGCGCTTGCCGAGAGCATACGACACTCATGTAAAAGAGCGCGGAGCGATCTTATCCGTCGGCGAAAAGCAATTATTGTCATTTGCCCGGGCACTTGCCTACGATCCTCGTATTTTAATACTTGATGAAGCCACCTCGAGCATCGATACAGAATCGGAAATTCTCATCCAGCGGGCGATCGAAAAATTACTCGAAGGTCGCACCTCCATCGTTATCGCCCACCGGCTTTCGACAATTCAAAAAGCGGATAAGATCATCGTCATTCATAAAGGTGAGATCCGTGAGATGGGTACACACAATGAGTTACTCGCCCTTGGCGGATTGTACCGCACTCTGTATGAGTTGCAATATAAAGAGCAGGAAGTCATCGCCTAATCCAACGGAACACACAGCAGCATGACCGATAACCGCACCGTTAATCTTACCGTCGGTTGGAGCTTTATTGTGCTCGGCATTGCCGGCGCGATACTTCCGATCTTGCAGGGGTTTCTGTTCTTTGTCGTTGGCTTGCTCTTTCTTTCGAAGGAATACGTATGGGCTGGCAAATTGCTTAATTGGCTGAGGGCATTCATAAACAAACACTTTCCGAAAGTCGGTAAAGTATTCGAAGACGCTGAGAAATTTCTTGAAAAGGAAATTTATCTTATTACCTCCGTCAAAGGACACCTCGCAAAACGCATCTGGCTCGTGATCGCGATCTTTATAGTCCTAGGATTTGGCGGCTGGGGGCTGACCTTATTAGTTGAGTGGCTCTGGCATTTGATCGTTGGATAGGAATGTCTCGCTAATACAGATTGTTTAAAAACTCACATTCAACCATTTCATATTGTGAGTACCTCGCCTACTAAGCCATACATTCTCGGCATTAATCCTGAAGAACTCAAACGTCTCGGTTTTCAGCATCGAGTCTGGAAACGGATCACTGATGATTTTTTTGATCGCGTCGGTGTGACGAGTAGTTGGAAGTGCCTTGATGTTGGTGCAGGCCCCGGCTTTGTCTCGATCGATCTTCGTGAACGCGTTGGCGCAAGCGGCGAGGTCACTGCTCTCGAACCTGCTGAATACTATCTCGATCATTTCCGTAACGAAGCTGATTCCCGAGGATGGAAGAATATTAAATACATAAACGGCACTGCAGAAACCTCAGAGCTTCCGACAAATTACTACGACTTCATCTTTGTCCGCTGGGTCATCGGCTTTGTGCCAGATGCCGATAGATTCATTTGGAATCTTGCCCGCTCTCTTAAGCCGGGTGGAGTCATCGCCATTCAGGATTATCTCTATTCTGGCCTTGGCCTCTACCCGAAAGGCGGAGCCTTCGATGGAGCACTTGAGATGGTGATCCGTCATTGGGCAGTAAGTGGCGGCGACGCATTCATTGCCTCAAGAATCCCACATATCTTTCGCGAGAATGGTCTTGAGTTGTTCGATTACTCTCCTCATTGCCAGGCTGGTGGTCCCGATAGCGATGTCATCGAATGGGCACATAAATTCTTTGTGCCGCACATGCATCTGATGGTAGAAAGTGGCGCCATAACGAAAGAGATCGGTGATGCAATGCTTGAGGATTGGTTTGCACATCGCAAGAATCCGGATACGATTTTCTGCTCGCCGATCGTTGTCGATATGGCAGGACGCAAAAAAGGCTGATCGCGGTGAGTGCTCAAGCACCAACTCCTGATCCGAAAAAAGAGCTCGAACAGCTTTCTAACGAGCTTGACTCGCTGCTGCAAAAACTCCCCGATCCGAAAACGAACGATGCTGCCATCATCTTCGAATCGGAGTCCTACAACCCATTCATTACAAAGATCCGCCGTTATCGCAAAAGCGGAGAACCCTTCGATAAAAAGAATACGGATGAATTCAGTGATCTCGAATCAGGTGTCAATCTTATTCTCGGCAGTGCGATCAAAGCACAGGAGAAGATCGAGGGAGAAGTATCCAGATTGCCGATGCAGCGTTTATCGGCTAAGCATTCAGTCTATTACCGTTTAGCCGAAGCAAAGGAATTTATCGATCTGCATTTTACAGAAGAAATAAATCTCGAAGAGATCGCCCGAGTTGCTTGCCTTTCCCATTATCATTTTCTCCGGTTATTCAAAAGTGTCTTTGAGATAACTCCTTACCAATATGTCCTCCAAAAAAGGCTTAACAAAGCAGCTGAACTGATCAGAAATACTGACACCCCAATAGGCGACATTGCGATGAGGGTCGGTTTTGATAATCTTCCCGCTTTCTCGGACAGTTTTAAGAAGGAATTTGGGGTTTCGCCGAGTAAATACAGGGCATAACAGTAATTAGCAATTTTCCGAAACCCTCCCCCATCCCTATCCGTGTATCTTTGTACCATAATAAACAACCAACGTTTTTAACGAATCTATATACGACCATGTCAAACGCATTTCCAGGCCTCTATGGCAATCCTGAGATCGAATCGATCCAGAAAGAAATATTCGAGAAACGCCAGCGCATCATTGAGCTGCTAAAGCAATCGGCTCATCCGGTGACAAAGCCGTATGTCTTTGTTGATTGGAGCAATCGCGAAGTACCGCTAAGCGATCTTTTCGGCGATAAAAACGATCTTATTCTTATTCATAATATGGGCAAAGGCTGCCGCTACTGCACTTTATGGGCAGACGAGATCAATGGTATTTCAAAACATCTCGAGAATCGCGCGGCATTAGCCGTGATCTCGCCGAATACTCCGGAAGTACAAAAAGAATTCGCTGAAAGCCGCGGCTGGCGTTTTAAGATGCTTTCGGATCGCGATATGGATTTCTCCCGCGAGATGGGATTTGCCTACGATAAAGAAGGCAAGACCTTTGCAATGCCGGGCTATTCGACCTTCCATAAGTCTGCCGATGGTACGATCAAGCGTGTTGGCTACGATGAATTCGGCCCGACGGATATGTACTCAAGCACCTGGCATTTCCTTGAAATGCTCCAAGATGGCGAAAATGGCTGGGAGCCGCAGTACAGCTATGAAAACTAAAGCTCACCACTTCCTGACCTTAGGCATTTTTACCTGCACCTTAACCATGCAGGGCTTTGGACTGCAACCTGCTGTTAAGCCATGCTGTGCAGCAAAAGTCAATCCGAGAAAAAGCGAAACCGCGCTGAAGGAAGAGAAGAAAAAGTATTCGCAGAAAGATCAAAAAGTGAAAGAACGTGACACGGACGAGTAATCCGTGTCACGTCTCGAAACTCTCTCTGCTCTATTATTCTCCGTCAGTATCGAATTTGAAATCGACGGAGGTTGGTAATTTCATCTTTACCACTTTTCCGGATTGCGGCTGTTTCTTTGGTGTCTCGACTTTTGCGATCGGCGCCGTCAGGCCAACCGGTTTATCGACACCCTTCATCACATATTTGATGCTCACTGAATAAGTGAATTGAACGCCCGGTTCAACCATGTTCGGATTGATCACAACATCGAACTGATTATACGGGACCTTATTGTAATAATAGGTAGTCGATTTCGCAGCTGAGTTGACGTGTGCTCCCTTTTCAACAGCGGTAGCTTGAACTTGTGAATTATTGAAAGCGGTGTATTGCGTGTAGCGTTCCAGTGGATAGTGAGCACCGGAAGCCTCGGTAAAGGTCTGCTGGAGCGGCTGAAATTTCAAACCCATTGCCGCAAAATCTTCAACCTTTTCTTTGATCTGCTTCAAGCAATCTTTGCGCAACTGCGAATATTTTAAGGCGATGTCATTTACATTGTAATCGACTTTAACGATATCATAGATCTCACTCTTAGCTGCTGCCGTCATGATATCATCCATCAAATTAGCATCGCTATAGCCGACAATGATATTTTTCTTTATCTCATAACCGGTCGGGATCTCATTGTAAGTACTACTAAAGAGCTTTTTATCCACAGAATAAGAATAGACAGGTACTTGAGAAATCTCATCGATGGAAATATCAGCGGTTTTAATGCCAAGCTTTTTTAACTGATCGGTAAATTTTTTCAGCCGCTCAGTAATAAACATCGTTGCCGAATCGACCGTCGAGCCGTATTGTGTCAGTGCAAACGTAGAGGTATAATTATCCGCTTTCGCATTGTAAAGGCCAGTGATCGTTACAAGCATGATCGTATCATTAACGAACTGTGTAACGGTTCGGGGTATCAAGGACTGATAAGAATTCTGATAGCCGTTGTAATACGCGTTACCGGCATCGCGAACTTCATTACCGCCCTGGGCGAATGACGAACCGATAGTCAGGACACACAGTAGAATTGCAAGAGATAGCGTTTTCATATTGGTAGTTAGTGAAGTGAAATTCAGCACTACCAACTTTCGAGAGCGTCAATAAGTCAATGACAAGATGGTTAATTGTTGTTCACTATTTTTCCTTCGCGAGCAATAAGCATTTCTGCGATCGCACAGGCAACAGCGATCGCTAAAAATATCTGCCACAGTTCGACACCAAAGCGAGATTGTCGGACGAGCTCAGAAATATCTTTGCGTTCAGGGTCGATCGAATGATAGGATGAGGAAGTAATGCCGGTATTTTTTAGCGCGGTTTGAATCTCTGACGCACTCGCTGATTGAAGGTTCGATTCAATTGTCGGAGGATTGATCGCAACAGCAGCAATAGCCGCTTGCGATTCTGCATCTTTGTAAATATTATAGATGCCGGCATAGGGTGTTTGCTCAAACTCGATATGCAATGTGCCGTTGGCAGCGCCTGTTACCTCAAGCCGCTCAGCCATGGCATTGGGTCCTTTGACGAGCAGCCTTTCGCCAGGCTGAACACCAATTCCAATGGGAAGTTGAACATCTGCAGCTTGGCCGGCAAAAAATTTGGTTGCAGCAAACTCTTCGCCAGCTCCGAATGAGGAAAGATACGCAGCGCTTCGGCGCATCAACGGTAGAAATATCTGCTTGCGAGGCAGATCGCTAAATGAAAATGTCGGCGGCATGCTAAAGAGTAATGCAGTGCCATTGCCGATCTTACTATCGGAAAGTAATGAAACGCCGGTTGAAAGCTTTATCAACGGCTCGCCACTTACTGCAAACTTATAGTACTGATAGATCTTCGGAGATTCGATACCGCGACTATTCGGATTAGATTTATCATCAAACATCCCGCGGAAAAATGGATGAGCAAGATCGAAAGTAGCAATGCTAGCGTAGGTTGCACCTCCAGAAAGCGAGCCTTCGAGAGATAGCATCTGTGGCAATCCTATCACCGACGCTGAAGCATTGAACTGCTGCGGTGTAATTCCGGCTAACGGAAAGATAGCAGCACTTTTTCCACTTGCAATGTAATCATGTAAGGCTTTTGAATCTGTAGGATCGATAGTCCCTGATCCGATTTCCACAAAAACAGCATCAAGCCGCGAGCGCAGTGACGGCAGCATACGCAACTCTTCGAGGCGATGCAATTCAATGGAATACGGGATCGTCCCGTTTTCTGATAACGTCTGCTCGAGCGATAGCTTCAAATAGTCGGCATCACCTGGTGAATTGGTAAAAATGGCAACCTTGCTTGTCGAGGGGAGATCTAATGACAAGTATCGCTTATTATCGAACGGAAGCCCATCTTCTTCAACTTCTGCTCTGACATTCAGGATGCCTGCATTTTTGGGTAACGCACTGAGTGTAACACTTTCTCCTTTAGTTGGAGATATAGATGCGATCGATCGCTGGGCGACTCGTTCATCGTTATAAAACAGCGAAACCACAGCATTCTCAACTGACGATTCTCCAGTATTACGCACGAATGCCGTAAATTCGATCGGTCTGCCGCTTTCGAAAACAGTTGTTATCGGCAGTAATGAATCGATCGAAAGATTTCTCGTGATTGGGCCGCCGGCAATCGGAAGAGAAAAGAATATGGTCTTTTCATCAAATAACTTTAGAGAAGAATCACCTGATTTAAGCGAGCTGAGATTATTTGCTTGGTTATCACTGATAAGATATAGTTCTTTATTTACATTTGCCGAGCGGGCAAGTTCGCCGCTTGCAACACGGAGCGCATCGTTAAGCTCTGCCGGAGCGTCGCTGATCGAAAGCTCGGTGATAGCCTTTCGGATCTCTTGCGGATCGTGGAGCCGGCGATATTGCTTTCCTCGTTCAAGCGAGGCAATTGGGATCAGAAGAACTTCGTCGCCATCTTCCAATGCTTCGCTAACTCGAAGCGCTGCATCCTGCGCTTGTTTAAAGAGCGAGCCGCTTGCCGTTCTCCGAGCCATCGAAGCTGAATTGTCGAATAGGACGACTGCCGTCGTATTGGCATGAGAAGAACCGAAGAACCCGGCAACACTTCCGCGCAACGCCGGCCGCGAAAAGGCAAGAGCAAGACAAATGATCAGAAGTGTTCGTAAGATGAGCAGCAAGATCTGACGCAATTTAACTTTGCGCATCGAGCTTTTCTCAAGCTGTTTTAAAAATCTGATCGAGCTAAATTCAATGCGCCGTGCTTTGCGTTGGGCAAACAGGTGAAACAGCAGCGGAAAACTCGCGGCAGCTAAAGCAATGAGCGCAAACGGATTTAAGAAGGTCATCGGTTAATGCACTATCACTAAAGGATATTCTTTTGTGTTGCCATCCGCTAACTGTACTACTACCCGGTAGGCTCCATTAGGGAGCAATGAGATATCAAGCCGGTTATCGTACGCATTTAATTGAGTGTATTCGATCAACGCCTTACCAAGATTGTCATAAACTATTGCTTTTGCCTTTTGTGGCATTAAGATATAAAATACAAGCCCAGCAGGATTCGGATATATTTTTATCGAATCACCGACTACCGAAGAATGCACTAAGCCTAACGGCGTAATGATCGTATCGCCGATATAAAAGCTATAAACGGAATCAGTTGCTCTTCGCGGCGATATAGTAGCAGTATCGGCGCCATCGGAAGTTTGTATGTAATATTTAATATGAGTACCTTTTGTAAGTGACGGAAAGGTTGCCGAGTAGATCAACGAATCGGTTACTAAACTTAATGGGATCGTATTTGAATACGCGCCATCGGCAATGGCATAAACGATCTCTGGATCTTTAACACCATTATTTGCAGCTATCGGTACACAGACAGAATAGATGGTATCAGTCTTTGATAATGTAACCTCCCCAATGATCGTGCCAAGTTTCAATGCTGCATTATAGGCGTCGATCTTCCCATAGCCATAGGTATTATTTGCCAAGGTATCGGAAAATAATTTTCCACTTTGCAATACCGCAGTTCTTACTTGCTGCGCCGAGGCTTCAGGATGTGCTTGCATTATGAGTGCGCAGGCTCCGGCAACAAGCGGCGTTGCAGCAGAGGTGCCACTGAAACCTACAATAATATTATCGGCTGTTAGTACCGGCACATTAAGGCCGGGTGCACAAATATCCGGCTTGATCCTGCCATCAAAGGTCGGGCCGTTCGATGAAAAATTTATGATCGCATTAGTCGAAATATCAATAGCACCGCAGGCAAGAATGCTATCGGCATCCGAAGGAGCAATGAGCGTCGGAGGATCCTGTTGCCCGTAATTGCCCATGGCCGTGCAGATCAGTACTCCAAGTTTTGCAGCACGCGCAGCGGCACGAGTACTGATGGCGGTTTTGCCATCCATATCTTTATACTCATAGCTCGTGAAAGCTGAATCGAATTTCCGATAGCCAAGTGATGACGATGCAATATCGACTCCCTTAGCCTCCATCCATTCCAAGGCAGCAGCATAATTATCTTCTTCGGCCGGACTTTCGCTAACTGTATTTTCTGTTTTTGCAAGCAGCAACGAAGTGTTATAGCCCGGACCGATCATCGAATCAAGATAATATCCCGCAGCAGCGCTCATTGCATTCGAGCCATGCCCATCGCTACCGGGAGGATCATTCCCTTCGACAGCAACATTGCTATCCTTATTGACAAAATCGTACGTGCCAAGCACCCGATCTTTACGGATATCAATCATTGCCTGCCAGCGAAAGCCGACGTCGCACATACCAAGCATTACCCCACTACCATCGAATCCCATCATGTGTAATGGGACCACATTAATATCCTTCAGTACTTCTTGCGAATAGCCATAATGATAAATAATACTATCGTAGCCACAGTATTGATCTGTCGGTGTTTGGGGTACTGGCAGAGCTCTTGGCGTACGGCCTTGTGCAGAGGCCGGTTCGGATACTAAAACAGGGTGAATGGATTTTACAAAAGAATATCGTTGAAGCTGCTTAATTTGACTTACTGATAATAAAGCGCTGACCGAGTTAGTCCAGCGCGATTTCGAAAGAACAGATATACTAATGCTATTGAGTGAATCAATATAACTATTGCAGATCGGTGCATCTTCGAGCGTCACTGTTGCTGATAGTCCAGCAGATCGGACTGCTTCTGCCCGCCGAAGCAAGCTCTTTTTTGAAAAACGAGCTATTGTTTGATCGTAGATCGGATTTCCCGGATGAAAATCAGAGGCAGCAATTTGTTTATCTGCAAACTCGATCCAATATTTCTTGCTGATTGCGTTCTGTGCAAATACAGAAATTGCGCTAATCTGAACGATGAGCGCAATACTATAAGCTGTGATCCGAAAAGGATGTCGTCGCACTCAAGCTTCCTTTGCCAATCGTTCGATCAATGAGATCGGTGTAATGCCTTCGGCTTCTGCATTGAAATTCATTACCACTCGATGGCGAAGCACGGGGATAGCCATTGCGCGGATATCTTCTTGTGCCGGAGTGAACCGACCGTTCAACAATGCTCTTACTTTCGCCCCAAGCACCAAATACTGCGAGGCACGTGGGCCGGCACCATAGCTGACATATTTCTTCACATAGTCAGATGCAGTGCTTGATGAAGGCCGGGTCGAGCCGACTAACCGAACTGCATACTCGATAACGTTATCGGCAACCGGGACGAAGCGTGCAAGATTCTGATAGGTAACGAGCTCGCTTGCGGAAAGTATTTTCGATAATTGCGCGACAGCGCCGCCTGTTGTCGTCTTGACAATATCGACTTCTTCTTTCTGGCTCGGATAATCAAGCCACAGGTTCAGCATGAAGCGGTCGAGCTGAGCTTCGGGCAACGGATAAGTACCTTCCTGCTCGATCGGATTCTGAGTAGCTAATACAAAGAAGGGCTCACCCAAAGTATAGGTAGTATTTGCAGCCGTTACACTATGCTCCTGCATCGCTTCGAGCAATGCTGCCTGTGTCTTCGGCGGTGTACGATTGATCTCATCGGCAAGAATGATGTTCGCGAAGATCGGGCCTTTGATAAATCTGAATTCTTTACCCCCGGTCGAAATATTTTGTTCGAGGATTTCCGAACCGGTAATATCCGATGGCATCAGATCAGGTGTGAACTGAATGCGGCTGAAATCGAGATCGAGTACTTTTGCGAGGGTACTGATCAGCAACGTCTTCGCAAGTCCCGGGACACCAATAAGCAAGCAATGGCCTTTAGCAAGCAACGCGATCAGCAATTCATCGACGATCTGATCCTGACCGACAATGACTTTGGCGATCTCTTTCTTATCGGCTGCATATTTCTTAACCAGATCCTGAGCATATTCAAGCTCCTTGCCGGCAAAACCGTTTGTCGAGGGAGAAGGTATCGTTTGTGTCTGCATTCTCTCTAATACTCTTAGTTAGTTGTGGTCATTACCACAATGGTACAAGTTCTACTTCACCGAAGGATTTCAACTCAGGTGCAAGTGACGTAGCATCCCCAGAGATCGCTATCGTCAAAGCCTCTGGCTGCAAATGCAATCCGGCAGCGCGAAGAAGATCATCGGCGGTTGTCGAGGCCACTGCATCGCGAAACTTGTCATAATAATCGGTATCGAGACCATATAAGACAAGCGCCGCAACACGACTGGCGATCTGCTGAGGCGTTTCGAGCGATAACGGAAAACTTCCGATGATATAATTCTGAACCGTTTCGAGCTCACCGGGACCCACCGGAGTATCGCAGATATGCCGAAGCTCCTGAGCGATCTCGAGGGTTGCCGCTGCCGTCACTTCGGTGCGTACTTCTGTTGAGACGACAAAAGCCCCGGATTGTTTCCGGGCATCGAAATAACTACGAGCCCCATAGGTAAACCCGTTTCGCTCGCGAAGGTTTTGATTGATCCGTGAATTGAAATAGCCACCGAGCAGCATATTCAACACATAGAGATGCACGTAATCCTTATGTGATCTCGGTACTCCCAGATGCCCGATACGAAGTGCCGATTGAACAGCCTGTGGCTTTTCAACAAGCACTACTTTGGTCTTCGGGTTTGGCGCCGGAGCAGCAAGGGGCTCCGGAGGCAATGCTTCTCCAGCCCATGCTCCGAACGCATCACTAAGCTTCTTGACAATGTCTGCTTCGATCACATCGCCGGCAACAATGAAGAAAGCATTATTCGGTGCAGCGATCTTTGAGTAAAAATTCTTTAAGCTTTCGCTTTGTAATAATGCGATCGTTACTTCCTGCCCTGCTGCTTCGAACCCATACGGATGAGTACCATATACCGACCGCGAGAACACCACATCGGCAAGATACCCTGCATCGCTCTTTGCAGCTTTGATGCTTGCAATTCGCTGAATGCGGATCCTGTCTACCTCTTCAGGTGAAAAAGCAGGATTAAGTGCTACATCGGAAAGCAAGTCGATCGCCCGATCGATATATCTCGAAAGAACTGACGTAGAGATCGTGGTCGAATCCCAAGAAGCACTCACACCAAGTGAGCCGCCGACAAAATCTATTTCTTCGGCGATCTGAGTGGCAGTCCGTTTTGCTGTCCCCTTTGTGAGTAACTCAGCAGTCAGCGAAGCAAGCCCTTGAGTCGCAGCAGTATCGAGCGATGAGCCACCACGAATATATAATGAAATACTTACTAATGGCTGCCCATGGTTTTCAACAAGGTACACAGGAATGCCATTCGAAAGTGCAGTAGTAGTATATGGTGGGAAGGCGATCTGAGTGATCGCTCCGGGAGAAGGTGGTACTGAACGGTCTAAGATCATTGCTGCTCGACGGGCGGTTTGTAAGTGACAACGCAACGCTGCATCGGTTGAAGGTATTTTGCTGCCGCGGATTTCAGATCGCCGGTCGTAATCGCAGCGTAGTCATCGATGATGGAGTTAACACGGTTCGTATCACCGAAGAAGGTATAAGAATGAGCCAGTTGATCGGCCTTACCGGTAGCGGTAACTCGGCTGGCAACTAAGCGCATTTCCATTTTATTCTTTGCTTTTGTCAGTTCTTCTTCACCGACAAGTGTATCGCGAACACTGGAGATAACTTCCTCAAGAGACTCCTCAATGCCGGCAGTATCCTGCTCCGGATGATTACCGACTGCATAAAACCAAACTAATCCGGGTGCCTCGCGAAGATCGACATAGGACGATACTTCAGAAGCCAAGCGCTTCGTATAGACAAGATTTTGATACATCCTCGAGCTGCGACCAGTCGAGAGGATATCGGTTAGGAGATCAAGTGCAATAGCATCGGTAGTACCTTCCGGCGGCATCCGGTAAGCATAGAATGTACCGGGTAGTGGTACTGCTTCGGCATCGACTAACTCACGGCGCTCTGCTTGCTGTTCTGGATCAGTAAAGACGGGTCGAACGATTGGCGATGTCGAATTTGGGATTCCTGAAAAATATTTTTCAACAAGAGCCTTTGTCTCTTCGACTTTAATATCACCGCTAATAACTAATACGGCGTTGCTCGGTGCATAGAACGTCGCATAAAAATCTTTCACATCATCGAGCGTTGCCGCTTCGATGGTATCCATATCTCCGATGACAGTCCACTTATATGGGAAGCTGGTATAAGCAAGTCGCATCATTCGCTCCGAGAGTGTACCATACGGAGTGTTATCGTAACGTTCACGCTTCTCCTCTTTTACAACATCCTTTTGAGTCCGTAAACTTTCATCGCCAAGCACAAAGCCAAGCATCCTATCGCTTTCAAGCCACAGTGCTAATTCAAGTTGGTGCGATGGAAGGACTTCGTAGTAGTTGGTCTTGTCTTCAGTAGTGTAGGCGTTATTATGTCCACCAGCCTGAGTTATGTATTTATCGAACATCCCACGCGGCACATTCGTCGAGCCTTCAAAGAGTAGATGCTCAAATAGATGCGCAAAACCAGCGCGTTGCGGAGTCTCATTCTTCGAGCCAACATGATATGCTATATTAACACAAACAAGCGGAGCTTTATGGTCTTCGCACAGGATTACATGAAGTCCGTTGGCAAGGTCGTACTCGATAAAGTCTATCGAACCGGGATGTTTATGGGAATTGTCCACTAAAAATTATTACGTT
>DASTAO010000268.1:0-2402 GCA_035712525.1 Kapaibacterium sp. (SeqCode) | reverse complement strand
ACACGACCGTTGCCAAGGCAAGTTTTCGCTCAGTTGCTTTTGCCGATAGTAATTTAACGGGAATAGACTTCAGCCTTTGCAATCAATTAATGCTCGAAGTATCGTTCGATACTTGTTTGCTTGATTATGTATCATTCATGCGGCTCGATCTGAGAAAGACTGAGTTCAAAAACTGCTCTATGATACGGACATTTCTCGATAATGCCGATCTAAGCGGTTCTTCATTTATTAATTGCAACCTTGAGAATGCCGTGTTTATGGGGACAAATCTTGAGAAGGCAGATCTTTCCTCATCGTATAATTTTATCATCGATCCTGAAGAGAATCGGATAAAGAAGGCAAAATTCTCATTGCATGGCTCTATTGGGCTTCTCACAAAATACGGAGTGGTGATCGAATGATCTTTGGCTTTGGGATCGATACCATCGAGGTTGTTCGCATCAAGCAGGCGATCGAAGAGTATGGGCTGCAATTTACCGACCGTATTTATGCCGAGCATGAAATGACCTATTGCAGCGAGCGAATGAGAAAGTATGAACATTTTGCCGCCCGCTTTGCTGCCAAGGAAGCGTTTTCAAAGGCGTTAGGGACCGGTGCCCGTCGCGGCTTCCGCTGGAAGGAAGTTTCCGTCCGTAATACCATAAGCGGAAAGCCACAGATCGAGCTTCATGGCTCGATGTTCGAGCGCTCAAAAATGCTTATCGGTACTCAGTACCAGATCCAATTATCGATCACCCACACCGATGAGCTTGCTGAAGCAATCGTAATAATTGAAACTGGAAGCGCGGTTGGACACTTTTAAGAAAAAATTTTTGTAGCTATGGTTACAACCTTGTAACCACAAACCCCCTCAATTATGCAAGGCGAATTTTTTGATGTTACTCAAGTGAAAGCTGGCGATGAATTGCCGGATGTTCCTTCTGCGAGCGAACGATCGCGCCGCGGCTTGAAAGATTATACCATCCCAAAACTCTACCATTCCATTTCCGAAGTCAGTGCCATGACGGGGATGGAGCAGTATGTCCTTCGATACTGGGAGACAGAGTTCGACGACCTACGCCCCCATAAGAACCGAGCCGGCAACCGTATCTATGCCGAAAAAGACATTAAGCTGATCTTTCGTATAAAAGAGCTTCTTCGCAATGAGCGTTATACCATCGAAGGCGCTAAACATGTTCTGAAAGATGAGCGTGAGGAGGAACGTAAGAACCAAGTAGCACCGCTGGCCCGGAAGGTGGAAGTCGATGCTTCCCAATTAGCGATCATCCCGCCGCCGCCGCCGAAGGAAGTAAGTATTAAACGCGACGAGTTACTTGAAGTTCGGAAACAGCTTGCCGGATTACGCGACTTACTGGCTAAATAGGTTAGGGTAGATATAATTTCCCGACATATTCTTTCATCATCCTTTCACTGCAAAACTTCGGCATAACCGTTGCCATCGATTCCTTAACGACCTGCAGCCATGCTTTAGGAATATTATCAAGATCTCGATTATAGTAGAGTGGTACCACTTCGTTCTCGATGAGCCGATATAATTGTTCGGCATCCATATCATCCTGTTCTTTTTTGTCAAGATGTTCGTTGCTAGTGATCGCCCAACCATTACGACCATTATAACTTTCCATCCACCAACCGTCAAGTACGGATAGGTTAGGTACCCCATTCATTCCCGCTTTCATCCCGCTTGTCCCGGATGCTTCGAGAGGAGCGCGAGGAAGATTAAGCCAAACGTCGGCACCTTGAACAAGAGTTTTAGCAGTGTGCATGGAATAATCTTCGATGAACAGTACTTTGCCTCGGAACATTGGGTCTTGTGCAAATTCCCAGATCTCTTTGATCATTGACTTACCACCATCATCGGCAGGATGTGCCTTCCCACTATAAATGAGTTGAACAGGATGGCGTGCATCATTGAGTATTCGCGCCAACCGATCCGGATCATGAAAGATAAGGTCAGCTCGTTTATACGTTGCAAACCGTCTGGCAAAACAAAGTGTAAGAGCAGCCGGATTATAGAGTGCTCCTCTAACGACGAGGTCGTTATCATCATCAGCCGTTCGCTTGCGAAGCAGATCGCCAATGTATCTGCCGAGATGCCGAGATAACTCTTGTCGAACATGCCACAGTAAATGATCGGGAATATTATAGACTTGTTTCCAGTACTGCTCATCGGTAAGAAAATTTCTCCAATCCGATGGCAATGTAAGATGAAACAGGTCGTCAAATTCTGGTGCAAGCCAGGTCGCAGTATGAACACCG
The DNA here is from genome assembly GCA_035712525.1 of Kapaibacterium sp. (SeqCode). Lineage (GTDB taxonomy): Bacteria > Bacteroidota > Ignavibacteria > Palsa-1295 > Palsa-1295 > JAFDZW01. The sequence goes on along the minus strand of DASTAO010000268.1, from coordinate 143 downwards.
TTTGTCACATGAGTGATAGGACGATCGGAGCTTTCAAACTCAGGCCACATTTCCCGAGTTACTTCTTCATGTTTACGGCTGACGGCATTGCGTTTATCCGACATTGTCATTGCTAGTGCCGTCATGTTAAACTCGCCATTATG
>DASTAO010000267.1:0-3629 GCA_035712525.1 Kapaibacterium sp. (SeqCode) | reverse complement strand
ACCACCGATAGGTGCCTTGTCGAAAATGATAGCGTCCTAAGACCCGAAGCAAATTGCTTGAATCGATCGGAGTCCCGTCGAAATGAGTAAGATGGAAATAGGGTGACTCAAGTATCGAACGTACTCGCTTATGGCTTAAGCGAAACTCACCTAATTCAAGCAGCGAATCGATGGCATGAAATAGTGGCGAAGAAGCAAGCGAACGGCGGTGCGTTAACTGAACTGGAATCCCATACTCACTAAAAACAGACTGGGCAAGCAAGGCATAGACTTCCTGATCGCTCGAAGCGATACAGATCTCTGAAAGTGCAATATTTTCCTTCGTGATCAATCGTTTTATCTTTCGGGCAGCAAAGCGAAGCTCCCGTTCGATGGTCGCCGCTTCGCTATATTCGATCGCGTCTGTAGCGATGGGCTGTTGTTTCCCGCGATGCCGATTAAATAGATCTTTGCCAAGGAATGGTTGAATGACTCCACTTTGAGTCGGAGTTGAAGTTATCGTAAACCCACTACCATGAAGATTCTGTAATAATTCTTCCTGAAACCTGAACAATCCCGGATTACCAGGCTCATAATCAAGAGCAACAGTAGTCGATACTCCATCAAGTTGGGTGATCGAAGTAAGCAGCGTCAGTGCCGGTTCGCTAAACCTGACGAAGGGAGCAACAAAGACATCCGTCACTCCTGCAAATGCGCTTAAGAACACTCGTTGAAGCTGCTGGGCGGTTTTTTCAGAATTACCAAGTCCTAATTCATCAATGAGAATATTATATTGCTCATATTGATCGATGAAAGTAGAACCAAATTTCTTCTGATAAGCCTCGTAAATGAGAATGATGTCGGAAAGTTTTCGATATGCCGAACTCTGAGTATCGGTTTGCAAGGCTAATAACTCTCTTAAGCGATCAATACTGATTCCCTGCTCTTTAAGTCCGTTTATTGAAGCAACGATCTCATCAAAAGTACCACGAAATAATGGCAACGATCCGACACCAAGCGATCGAGGCTCGAAATATCTAAGCGAAGTATTTTCGAATAACTCTTTGATCGATAATTCGATCAGCGCTGTCGATTGAGCAGCTGAAAGTAATTGTAATTCAGGACGAACAGTACTTCGAAGCTTGGTGACGAACTCGGCAAGTGAGAGTATTCTTGGAAGGAAGATCGCCCGGCCGCTTTCAATCGATGTTAAGCGATTGATGAGATCGCGCGCCTGTGCACCCGTTGGAACAATGTAAATAAAACTTTGCGAATCTCCACGGGCTATACGCCGAGATATCTCAGCTTCAATAGAATCAGGAATACCCGGAGGGCGATTTGTTGCAAAGTACACGGCTAATTCTTCCAGACTTTTACAAACCGTTTTTTGGAATCGAGCCAAGTTAGCCCGTACAGTTCATCTCTTCCTGCAAAGACAGAGTATATCTTATGCGGTGTAGCGGTAAATTCCTTTGCTTCGGCAGACTCAAGTTTAATATCGACGGGCTGCGCTCGTTCAAAGATCGCTTTCAGCGTTTCATCGCTATCCATTAAAAAATTTCTATTAACAAAGTAATTGCGAAGGATTCGTTCTAAACGCCGCCATTTGATCGTATCCGGCAGTTGATCGATCGGATCAAAGTACGAAGAAGCCTTCCATTCATCACGATACAGTGGCTTCCCAGCTTTACTATAAATTCCAAACCGAACGAGTATCTTATTAAATAGTTTGGATTTGGTCGTTTCGATCTGCAAGATCTCCGCCGTTGTATCTCCGGTCATCTCCACTTCCCGGACCGTCCGAATGACTGAGCCGAATGGCTTTTCGGTTGGAGCAACAATGCTATCAGCCGGATGGAACATCGACAGCGAGACCAAAAGGATATATCCTAAATGAAGCACGATATATTGCTTAAAATTTGAATTCGACGATCCGTTTACCTTTTACACTCCAGTAGATCGCTTTCGAGCCTTCGCCCGCGGAATAATACCAAAAGACTGGAAGCTTCGCGCTTAGCAGATCCGAGAAATCCCTCGAATCGATCCTAAGAGTGATCGGGGAGGAAAGATTCTTTGACAGAGAATCCGCCCGTTCAAAATGCGAAGACCGGAGAAACCGATCGAACTCTGTATTAACGATCTCCTGCCGTTCACGGTCGGTCAACTCGGGTCGGTTATTCGTATATGAACGCAGTAACCACCAATCTTCATACAGAATATTCTTTCCACTTCGCACTTGAAAGAGTGCACTATCTTTCCGGCTATCGCCGCCTGTTGCTGAAAGAACGAATTCTACTTTAGTGCTATCATTCCTAAAATTAATAAACGTCCGTCTTGAAAGCTGTTTCTGGATCAATGCCGTCTGGATAAAGATATCATCCCCTCTTCCTTCCTCATCGACACCATTTGCGCCGATCCAATATAAGGTGTACTCTCCAGAACCCAAGGTAGCCGGATAGCGATAAATGATCTTATTCTTTCTGCTGCCAATCGCGATATAGGTCGATTGATCGTTCTCGTTTTTATAAAGATTCGCAGGGTCAATGGTGATCAGGAAGTAATCATGTAACGAATCGAAGACGGCAGATTCGGTTGTTGTTGGATAGCTGTGATGAACTTCATGGTAGCGTTCAAGCGCAACCTGGATCTGCTGCATTGTCTCGCGTGCGCTCTCGACCGTTGCCCGCTCGGAAGCGCCTTCCATTTTTCGGAAGCCCGTTTCTTTGCACGCTGAAAAAGCTGTAAGAAAAAAAAGGCAGACAATAATCCTATTCATACGGTACTATTTTGTCAGACAGGTACTTGGCCGTGTCGTCGAATCCTGCCCGAGTTTTGTGGCAAAGGTAATTCCATCGGCATTGGCCTTCCGATCGCGGGGATCGTCAACTCCGCCGATAATGAAAAGGTCTTCGCCCCCTTCGATAAAACTACCAAGTAGGTTGCATAACCAATTCATTCCGAGGGTTCGTTTCAAATACGCCGAGAAAAAAAAATGTTGCAGTTTATCGCGATCTTCGATCGAATCGGAATATATTCGGGAGGGTAACTGGGCTGTACGAACATCAAAATGCTCCTGCGTTTCGATCGTTAAAGGGATATCTATTTCTGAGCCAAATAAGAATTTTACCGGAATCGTCTTATGATCAAGCACTGAGATCGAAGTTGCCAATAGTGCTCCTTTGCTTTTTCCATCGCAAAGGAAATAGCCTAAGCCGAATATCGTATTCATTGCAGTCGTATCGGGAACAGACTGCTTATACCCTTTCCATGAAGTAGACCTAAGTAGTAAGCGAATCTCAAGACCTTCAGCATAGCCTTCAGGGAGAAACAGGTTTAGAGTAAACCGAGCGATATGATCGAGTAGTGTTTGTGAGTACGAGGGTGTTGCGACAACAAGTTGGGTAATCAGTACTATCGCAATAATGTACTTCACGTTATACTGCAACAGGTGCCTGCTCGGTCAGACGGACAAACATTTTTTCTAACCGTGCCGATAAATACCGACGGTGTTCCGATGTCGGGGCATCGGCAGCAAGCGGTTCGAAGAACAAGGGTATATCCGCAATTGAGATCACTGATTCGATCTGAGGGTGTTTCTTCCGGTACCGCGTCTCCGATACCGGTTTGAACGACTGATTCGTGACAACTAC
>DASTAO010000266.1:0-3429 GCA_035712525.1 Kapaibacterium sp. (SeqCode) | reverse complement strand
TGATAAACATCATGCGCGAGAATGGGCTGCATACGGTCTGTGAAGAAGCTCGCTGCCCGAATGTTGCCGAGTGCTGGAATTCGGGGACGGCTACCTTCATGATTCTTGGCGATACCTGCACCCGCTCCTGCGGATTCTGTGCAGTCAAGACCGGACGTCCGACAAGCCTCGATACCGATGAACCGAATCGTGTAGCTGAAGCAACTCGCTTGATGAATTTGCGTCACGTCGTCATTACGAGTGTAAATCGTGATGAACTGCCCGATGGCGGAGCAGGAGTGTTCGCAAAGACGATCGAAGCCGTCAGGGCAATGAATCCGAATACTCGTATCGAAGTACTTATTCCGGATTTCAAAGCTCGTGATGAATCATTGCGATTGATCTTCGACGCAAGGCCTGATATTTTGAATCATAATACCGAGACGGTCCCCTCGATGTATCGCATGGTTCGCCCGCAGGCAAAATATAGATGGTCGCTTGGGGTATTGCAAAAAGCAAAATCCGAAGGCTTCATTACGAAGACTGGTATCATGCTCGGCCTTGGTGAATCTCGTGAAGAGCTTATCACGGTTATGGCAGATCTCGTCGAGATCAAAGTTGATATTCTCACCCTCGGACAATATTTGCAGCCGACTCCTCATCATTTGCCGGTTGCGCGATTCTTACATCCAGATGAATTTTCCGAACTGCGAGAGATCGGTTTGGAGATGGGCTTTAAGAATGTTGAATCCGGCCCCTTGGTGCGCAGTTCGTATCATGCCGCAGACCACATCTAATCTCATACCGGTTGTATAGTTTCTTAATTAGGGTCGTTGTCAAATTTCTGGAGGCCTTTCCTCTGGGGGAGTTAGGTCGATTAGTTAAAGTCCGCAAAACATTATTCCAGGAGCTCAGGGAGCATTACGAGACATTTGACCGCCGTCGGATGAACATCCACTTCCATGTGGCATCGTTCGGTGAACTTGAACAGGCAAAGCCGATCATCACTCGATTAAAGCAACAGATTCCTGGCGTTCATATCCATCTTACTTTTTTTTCCTCTAGTGGATATGATAATGCTTACTATAAATACAAGGATGTCGATCTGATAACGTATCTGCCTCTTGACATTCGTCAATATTCTCAGCGGTTCCTAAACTATGTTCAGCCGGATCTGGTAGTGTTTGTTCGATACGATGTCTGGCATAATTTCGCAAGAGAATTACAAGAGCGGGATATTCCGGCATTACTAGTTTGCGCGACATTCAATCGCAAAAAAAGATTGAATAACTTTACTGCTGAATTATATAAAAAGACCTATAATAGCCTCCATGCGATTTTAGCGATCCGAGAATCCGATCGCGAGACATTGCTTGAGCTTGGTATAGAAAATGTAGAAGTTGCTGGTGATACCAGATTTGATCAGGTTATGATCCGCAAGACCGCTGCCGAAAGTAAGCCGCCTATATTACCCGACCGAATCTGGAACAGGCAAGCGCTTGAGCATCGGTTGATCATTGTTGCCGGTAGTACGTGGGAGAAAGATGAAGCATTGCTGGCGCAATTAGATCGCTCTAAACACTTTCTCTTGATTATTGTACCACACAAAACCGATAAGAAGCATATAAGCCTATTACGAAATCAGTTTCCTGGCGCAGTACTCTATTCCGAGATCGAATCGTTCAATAGTCAGGATACTATTATCGTCGATAGCATTGGCAAGTTATTTGAGCTATATCGCTATGCCGATATTGCTTATGTCGGTGGGGGATTCGGCGCTGGTGTTCATAATACGTTGGAGCCGGCCGGTTGGGGAGTCCCGGTTTTATGCGGTCCGAAGATCGAACGGTCCCTTGAAATTTCTGAAATGGTTGCTGCCGGTGGGGCTATTGTTATTTCTACTAAAGAAGAATTAACTGTGGAAGTTGATAGATTATTATCAGATACTCAATATCGCAAATCGAGCGGTGCAAATGCGATGAATTATGTTAATAACAATCTTGGCGCTGTCGATAGAATACTGAAAGTGATCAATGAAATCCCGCTAGCAGCTGGGGAATATAGCCGCTGAGTTATGATCCTTCGTATTCCACTTTGTACTTTTTGATTGCATCAACAATAGCCTTCGCAAATTTTTCTTGTCCTGCCGACGATTTGAGAAATGCTTCTTCCGTTGGGTTTGAAATAAAAGCCGTTTCGATATAAATGCTTGGCATCGAAGCACCGACTAATACTAAAAAGCCTGCCTGATCGACGCCCTTATTTTTCAAGCCAACAGTTTTTGATAACTCCTTTTTGGTTATCGACGCCATTTTTTCTGAGAAGCGAACGTCTTGTGTTCTTGCCATAGAAGTGAGGATGAAGTCGATATCCGATAATGCTTCATACCGCTTCTTATCTTTTTCGAGTGAGATAACAGCATTCTCTCTGGCAGCGACTTTAATGGCTGCATCTGTCTTTCCAGGACGGAGAATATAAGTGGTCATCCCATTGGCAGTAGTTGGCTTTTGGGGAGTAGAGTTGCAATGCACACAGATGAAGAGCTTGCCCTTATGTTCGTTCGCTATTTCTCCTCGCCGATATAGCTCGATAAACTTGTCGTCTTTTCTGGTATAAACGACTTTTGTATCTGGAATCTCGCTTTCGATGAGTTTTCCAACCTTAAGAACAATGGCAAGTGCTGCCTGTTTTTCTTGATAACCATTTACACCAATGGCGCCAGGGTCTTTGCCTCCATGACCGGCATCGAGAACGATCACATCGAGCTTTGGATGCTTCTTCTTAGGCTTCGCTTTCTTGACTGTATCGGCAGATTCAGTCGAGTCGTTTTGTTTTACGAAAGCAGGAATAGTAGCCGGTGCTGAAAAACTTAACGCTTTCAGCAAAAGGCCGCAAAGAATTGTGGGTATGATAGCTCTCAGATCGCTTACCTATAATTTGTAAACTGGATCGGGAAGGGAAACTCCTGCTGCTTTAAGGTAGCGATGGCCGTCTGGAGATCGTCTTTACTTTTGCCGATGATACGAACTGCATCGCCTTGTATCTGAGCCTGCACCTTCATTTTTAGATCTTTCACTAACTTCGTGACCTGCTTGGCTTGTTCCCCTTCAAGTCCGCTCTTTAGCTTTACGACCTGACGCAAGCGATCACCACCGGCTGCCGAGGCAGTACCGTACTCTAATGACTTAAGCGAGACGCCACGCTTGATCATCTTTGAATTCAAAACTTCATTGAGCGCGTGGAGCTTCATCTGGTCGCTCGTTTCAAGGGTGATGGTTTTATCTTTTAGATTGAGGTCGATCGTCGTTTTCGAATCCTTGAAATCATAGCGCTGCTCGATCTCTTTCTTTGCCTGATTGACAGCGTTATCAACTTCCTGCTGATCGAACTCGGAAACAACATCAAATGAAAATTGCGAAGCCATATAATGATCGGTAACTAGTAGTTAGA
>DASTAO010000265.1:0-12739 GCA_035712525.1 Kapaibacterium sp. (SeqCode) | reverse complement strand
CTATTATTGCTCCTTCTAATGAGTGTTCCGTCAGTAACGTTTGCCCAATTAGCATGGGAGAAAGTAACGATTCCGGATAGCACAAATTTGTATTCTTTACTTGTCAGCCCTCATGGTTTCTTATTTATCAATTCGTTATCGAAAACCGAAGGCTTATATAGAAGCAGTGATGACGGGCGCACTTGGGTACATCTTTCCTCGAAAGGAATTCGGGTTATTGACTCATCCGGAAATATCTATTCATCAGACCAATACTCTTCGGATGATGGAGATACCTGGGTAACGGGACATCATATAACTCCTTCTTATTCAAATGCACTGATCGAGGCTGGGCGAGACACTTTATTTCTCCTCGATGGAGGCCCTTCTGTTTATCAATCCACCGATCAAGCAATAAGTTGGAGTAAGACCGGTTTTTTTTCAAATGGAGCAGACATGTTTTGGAATAAAGGCTTTGCCTCTCCCGATGGTCATGTATATGGGGCATTACAATTCGATAATTCTACCCATTTGGTTAACTCGAATTCAAGTGATTTTTTTGTTCGAACAGATTTCTTCGGAGCCGTCGATAATAGTCCGATACAGTGGGCAGTGTTCGACGACGAAGGATTTGGATATGGTACTCAGACTGGCTATTTACTCCGCTCTTCTAATAACGGACTTTACTGGCAACCGATTGATAGTGCGCATGGCTCTCCAAGACACACTTATTGGGGTCCGTATGGCGTAATTCACCCTAAAGGGATTGTTGCGGTCACCGATACAGAATCCGTTATTTCATTTGATCATGCTGCTACATGGTCTACCATCGGAAAAGGAATACCAGATATTGAGAACCAATATCATAAATTCATTACTAGCCGCAATGGGACTATCTTCATGATAACAGATACTTTCCTATATCGGACATCGTACTATGCTTCTATATCGTTGCCAAATCAAAACTCGAAACCATGTATTGCTCTTTATGATGGAAGCAAGGATATCATAAGCATCGTAGGGACTGAAAAAAACGCAGAGCTACTCGTAGGAGTATATGATTTACTCGGCAGGAGAGTATGTTCAACAAGAGGTAATGAGGTCACGGCTCAGGGATTATCTTCCGGAATATATGTAATTCGAATTCAGTACCCTAAGGCAGAAATTACTTTAAAATGCCTGATTAATAAGTGATTCTGAAATCTTTCCTATTTTAACGATCCCGTAACAACTTTTCCATATATTTAAAGTCCTCTTCAGAGGCACCTATACGTCAATAGAAGGTATTGACGAAATACGATAATTTTTCATTAAACTATATACACGATTATGCCAGAAATGACCAGTTATACTCCCGGCATGTTTTGCTGGGACGAACTTGCAACGAGCAACCATGCCGGTGCAAAAGAATTTTATAAAAACGTGTTCGACTGGAATGCCAACGACTCCGAATACGGTCCGGGAAATTTCTATACTACCTTCGAACTTGGTGGTAAAGGAGTAGCCGGCGGATACGGTATGGATCAGGCACAACTCGATCGCGGCGTTCCTCCGCATTGGAATGTCTATGTCGCCGTCGCCAATGCCGACGAAGCAACCGCAAAAGCAAAATCGCTTGGCGCCAATGTCATGATGGAGCCATTCGATGTGATGGAACATGGCAGAATGTCCGTCATCATGGATCCGACCGGTGCTGCGATCTGCCTATGGCAGGGCAATAAGCACATTGGTGCACAGCTGATGGGTAATAATGGCTCGTTCTGCTGGTGGGAGCTCAACACGAAAGATGTTGAAGCCGCAAAGAAATTCTACACTGAATTATTTGGCTGGGAAGCTGGTGGTGATCCGAATTATACCGAATGGAAGCAGAACGGAGTATCCATAGGCGGCATGATGCAGATCCAGCCTGAATGGGGACCGGTGCCTCCAAACTGGATGCCATACGTTGCTGTCGCCGATGCCGATGGAACAGTCGAGAAGATCAAAGCAAACGGTGGCTCGGTAATGATGGGCCCGCAAGACATCCCGAACATGGGACGCTTCGCCGTCTGTGCCGATGGCCAGCGTGCACCATTTGCGATCTTCCAATCGAAGATGTAATAATATTTTCAACCGGTAGCCACAAGCTTCAGCCTGAGGCTACCGGTTTGTTATTTACGTCATTGCTAGGAGCCACTAACGGGCTATCAACCTAATTGCCATTTCCGGCGACGAAGCAATCCCCTAAGGTTTGTAGTACAATAAGGGATTGCTTCACTCCTACCGATACGTTACTAAATCCATGCAAGAATTTACCGTTACTACGTTACCAACTCAGAAGACGCTGAGCATTACTCACAATTCAACCAAAGAAGCATTCAAGGATCTCTTTCCAATGTGGATGCCGAAAGTATTTGAGTATGCTAAGTCGCTCGGCTTAGGCCCCGCACCGATGTTCGGGCGCTATCATGAGTTCACCGATGAGAAGGTCGTCCTCGAGATCGGCATAATAATACCCCACGATGTCAAGGCTGAAGGTGAGATCACTCAAAATGAAATACCGGGTGGTGAAGTCGTGATGACAAGACATATCGGCAGTTACGATACCCTCATCGATTCCTGGACGGGGCTGTATACCTGGTTAAATATAAACGAGAAAATGCCAATGGGTCCATGTTGGGAGTTGTATCTCACCGACCCATCGATCGAACCCGACCCGGCTAAATGGGTGACGGAGATCTATCAGCCGATATAGTGACAGGCCGAGTTACGATACAAAAGGTCCTACTAGAAGAGAAGCGGCTGCTTTGGAAATTGCTGCAAGAATATCTAAGTCTTGAGCCATTCCGTGGCCAACATCATTTCAAAGATGAAGCAGGAGAGTGGAAATATCCATACTTTGATCTCTATTGGGAAAAAGAAACACGCCATCCATTTTTTATTTACTATGATAATGAACTCGCAGGATTTGTAATGGTCAGGGAGCTCATTCCCGGTGAGCTATGCAGCATTGTCGAACTCTATATCTTCAAGCAATTCTGGAGAAAAAGCATCGGCAGAGAAACCATGCGACAGATACTTCAACTCTTTCCATATAAAAAATGGAAGATCAGCTACCTAAAAGAAAAAGCAGCCCAAGCCGGAGCATTTTGGAAAGATTGGGTGAAGAATAACGATCTTGAAGTTGAATTGGAGGAAACTGAGGAGTAGGAGTAGTCAGGATTATATCTTTTCTATTAATTCTTCCAATTGATCAGGTGAAATTTCAATCTCTCTGAGAATCTCTCTCAATAATGGCCTTGTAATATCACGCCCTTTATGATGAGGTACAGTTGTTGTTCTTCCGTCTGGGTGTCTAAAGAATACATGGCTGCCTTTCTGTCGAGTCGGATTGAAACCTAGATAGAGAAGCAATTTCTCTACGGTTCTAAAATCCAACATTGGCAAGCGACTCACGCTGCAAGCTCTACTTGTTGGATGCCGATAAACCGAGGAAGATGCTCAAAGCGCTCCGGTTGTTCTTCCAAACAAAGTTCAAGAACCTCTTGCATATTTCCCTGTAATTCGTCAAGTGTTTCTGCTTGGGAATGCGCGCCGGGAATTCCAGGAATAACTCCTATATACATTCCGGTATCAGGGTCTTGCTCGATATATGTAGTAAGTATCATAGTAAAACAATCTAAGCTAGCAAATCTAAGGTTCCATGTTACGCTGCCTGCCGCATTAGCCTCTCGACTACCTGCTTACCTAAAGCGCGTGATTGCATTGCCGGTTCGAGCGTGTGGTCTTCTTTTTTACGTAAGGGCTTTGCTCCCGGGGTAACGGTCGTGACAAATCTGGTGCGGTCTTTCGGATCGACGTAGACTGGTGTTTCCGTTGATAAGTGTTCTTGCTTCGAGCGCCAGTTATGTTCGGTGCCTTCGGCAGCAAGCATTACCAAATGATTTTCGCGATACTTTGCATTTAGCTTATCGAGCGTATCCATCACGGCTTTTTGCTTACTGAGCACTCGTTCATTGTAGCCGAATGTAAGCTGCATGTCATCGGCCGGGCCGAGATCGGTTAGTAATACCCCAAGCTTTTGATATCGGTAACCTTCTTTGTAGATACCATCGAGGAGCCGGTGTACATGCTTGATAAGATCGGGAGTGTAATCGGTCGGCTGATCGAGCGCATCGTTTACCGATGGAAAATATTTCTCATCGTCATTGAAGCGATTAGTCTGAATGAATACACCGGCAATGCCGGCAACGAGTTTATGAGCCCTGAGCGATTCGGCGGCCATGCTCATGAATAGTGCTGCTGCTTCTTTGAGTTCGCTAAGAGAGGTTACATATTTCCCGAACGAGCGCGAGCGCATGACCTGCTTCGGTGCCGATAAATTTGCTTCGACCGGTATGCACGGAATGCCGCGAAGCTCCCAGACCATTTTTAATCCGCCGATATGTAGATGCTTTAAGATCCATGGATCCGGTTGCTCGACAAGTTGAAGAGCAGTAGTAATACGTTGCCCTTTTAAGAAAGCTGCGAACTGCCTGCCCACACCCCAAAGATCACCCACCGGTAATGTACTAAGATATTCGTTGCGTTTCGGATTCTGATAGAGATCCATGATGCCTTCAAGCGACTCATCTTTCTTCGCGAATTCTGCCGCAACTTTGGTGAGCGTCTTCGATTCGGCGATGCCGATAGAAGTGGGGATACCGGCTTCATTTAAAATGGATTCACGAAGGCCTTTCAGATAGATCGCAGGCTTTTTCCATTCAAGGCCTTTCAAACCGATAAATGCCTCATCGACACTATACACTTCCACTTCCGGTGAATAATCGCGAACGATCGACATCACCTGCTCGGAAGTTTGCATGTAATAATTGAAGTTCGCACTAAAGACCTTTATATCGTGCTTCTTAAACAAGTCGCGATATTTATAGGCTGCATCGGCCATTCCGACGCCGAGCGCCTTTACTTCATTCGAACGAGAAATAACAACGCCATCATTATTCGAAAGTACGACGACCGGTCTGCCGTTGAGCGAGGGATCGAGTTTCCGTTCGCACGACACATAAAAATTATTGCAATCAATAACGGCTACCATGGTTGCTGCCTACAAAATAGTAAACGAATGAGCACCTATATCGAAGTTCCGGTAAGGGAATTATGGTTGGAATAGGCTGTTGAACAACTACCACAAAGTTTTAAAGACTATTATTAGATCTGTCTAACCACTCTGCAGAGTATGATGACCTTTCTGACCTCGAAAATAGCCTTATTGCAAGTAAGCCTCCTGGCAGTTGTTTTTTTATTTTCTGCCTGTACGACTGACGAAGCGCCACCGAAGCCGCTCGTTGTTTCGTACGATCATCCGATCGCCGCTTCAGGCCGCACAACGACCTACCTTGATGGGAATCTGTATCCGTTCATGGATAATTTTAACTATGGTGAATATGTCGAAGGTGATGAACTTGACGAAGAATATGGATATTATCGACAACTTGGTTACCACTCTTATTTTGAGATCGATCTCAATGCGGCAGATTCCAATTATATTTCTTTTGTAGTACTTGATTCCGATGTTCACGCCGGGGATATTTTCCCGCTTCGTGATTCGGCTTATCGAGGGATGGCAGGAATGAACTATGAATTTAACAAGACCTTTACTACCAGCTTAAAGCAACATGTCATCTCCGGAGCTATTCAATTCACAAAAGTAGATATTCCAAATAAACAAATTTCCGGTATCTATTCCTGTACGATACAAAACGTAAGCGATCATATAGAACATACCCTCGAAGGGTCGTTCACCGATGTGTTCTACATTCATGGCGATCATACAGCGGAGGTTGCAACGGCAGAAGTCGCGGGTACAAATTGGCAATCCGAATTTCAGAAGGACAAATTCTTTTCAGCCTTTGGTAATACTTCTGGTCAGGGCGCGAAGAAAGATCATTTCGCAGTTATCATTCATACCGATGAAGATTCGCAAGAGGATTATGAATCGATCTCGTTTTATCTTCAGAATCCGATCAAACCGGGGACGTATGATTTAGAACCGGGTTGTGCGGTCTATACAAAAAGCTCGTTCGATAAGACAAAGAGTATCTATGTTGTCGATGCTGCCGATACCAATCAGGTGCTTCTGCCAAATGCAGTCACGGTAACGATGTTCGATACTGTATCACGCCGAATTGCCGGTACCTTCGATTTTACGATCGAGGATAATTCGTCGAGGTCTCCACTAGTAATTCATAACGGGAAGTTTCTCGATCTCACATTTTGGTAAGAAGTAAAAGTTGTCACTCCTCATTGTGCTTTACCCCATTCGCAACTCCCCGGAAATATTAGAACAGAAATAACAGCTTGAGGAGTAAAATAACAACTGCGATTTCCGTCGTGACCATTGCGGCGACCAACAGCACCCATAACATAAAAGATAACTTATCACCAACCGTTGCCGAAGGAGTGGATGTTGGGATATGAAGCCTGCTACGCATCTCGGCAACCGAAGTATTTAGAAGAAGGTCTGCATAGGGAAAGCCATAGTATAAACTCTTACTGTGTCGGCCTCGGATAAATGCCCGATAAACTGCTCTGGGATACAGCACAAAACCATAAGACAAGCTGCCCATATTCAATAACCACGCTGCCCAATATTTGCCGCATCCCGAGGCAATTTCCCACGCGCCGATCTCAGCTTCACCTTTAAGGCCGGTTTCGTATTCAGTCAGGACGTGATGGAGGTCGTGAAATTTAACAGCTTCGCGACGATTGGAAATATTTGGGAGGATAAGGGTAAACTTCCAGAAGAAATTGATCTTAAACCAGCGATTCGTATACCCGCCATCGCCAAGGCAATAACGCAGGAGATAGTATGCCAAACCTTCGGCAATGGTCATGTTGCCATCGTAGATCTGCATGATTTTTAAACATAGATCGTCTCATCGGCATTCCGTGAAACGAAAGCATATCGGAGGTGTCATTTAAGTGAAGACATCGCCACAATAATATGAAATATCTTCTTTCCCTGCTACTCGTTGCTGCCTTAGGTACACAAGCGTATGCCCAACTTACACCAGAGATCACTTCCTGGATAATCAATACCATCGGTACAACAGGTTATAACGGTATTGCTTCGAACATTCAACAAGTGCAATATTCCGACGATAATGTCTATGTAAGCGCTACCTGCATCCCAGGATACGATATTGGCCCATGGCCGGGAAACCCGAACACGCCGAAGAATCAGAATTTCGTTTATAAGATCACTCGCCACCCACAAGCGAATACCGGTACAGCTGTCGAGACACCGCTTGGCCATATCGGTGTATGGAGTAATGGAGTAAGCATTTTCAATGCGAAGGATGCGATGAGTTATAAGAATGCTAATATCTGGCATCAGAATGCGATCGTTGTCGAAGGCTCGAGTTTCGACGATTGCCTCGGCCATCCCGCACCGAATGGAGAATATCACCATCACTTAAACCCAACTTGTCTTTACGACGACCATGATAGCTCAAAACATTCGCCGATCATCGGCTATGCCTTCGATGGATTCCCGGTGTATGGTGCTTATGGGTATGCCGGCATCGATGGCAGCGGTAAGATCACGAGGATGAGAAGCAGCTACCGGATGCGAAGTATCACCGATCGCTCAACATTACCGGATGGAACAGCTCTGGCAAGCGGTAGTTATGGTCCTGCCATTTCAACTCAGTATCCTCTGGGATATTACATCGAAGATTTTGAATTCATCAAAGGCTCAGGTGACCTTGATGAACATAACGGAAGATTTTGTATCACTCCCGATTATCCGGAGGGAACATACGCGTATTTCGTAACACTCGATGAAACTGGTACTGCCTCTTATCCTTATACACTTGGGCTAACGTATTATGGATTAGTACCTGCCGGCAATACAGGTCCGGCTTCGGGGCATAATGCGATCAGCGAATCGGTAACTACTTACTCGACAAATGCCGTCAATGAATATACTGAAACGATCGAGTATTCGCTGTTCCCTAATCCGGTCTCGCAATATCTTTCACTCTATGTCGAGCCGTCAGCGCATAACGACATTACGATGCAGATAACGGACATGAATGGAAGGGTCTTGCTTACAAAAGAGAATATCCAACCGGCAGTAACATATCCGTTCGATCTCGCAACATTTGCCAGTGGAAATTATTTTATAACCCTCAACGATGGGATCACAACGACAGTAAAGAAATTAGTAATAACAAAGTAGTAATAGTAGGACAGACACTCCTGTCTGTCCTGTTTCGGCAGCTATGGGCTTTAATTTTACTGAGAGAGGTCAGACAGGAGTGTCTGACCTACTGCACCTCAAGAAATATTCTTTATAAAATGAACGATTGTTTCTTCGCGATCAAAACCGATAGCTCGATGAAACGCCTGGCTTTCTTTATTATGAAATTCGGTATCGGAAGCATACTCAGTGCAACCACGTGATCGAGACCATTCTTCGCCAAGGCGGACTAACTCTTTTGCAATACCTTGTTTGCGATATTCCGGCTTGACATAAATGCCTTCTATATAACCAACCGGACTCGATTCACTTCCTTCGACATATTCATAATGGATCGATAAATTTGCAAATGCAATAACTTCACCGCTACCTGTCTTGCAAAGAATTGTCCGCCAGCGATCATTGTGCAGGATGCTAGAAAAATGCTGCCGCAGATCTTCAGCATCTTCTTCAGGCCACAATGCTTCCGCTAGCGCTAAAGAAGCCGAAAGATCGGCTTCGGTCATGTCTGAATAAAAATTACCAGGCATAGGCTTCAGGTGCTTGACCACCGGGACCGGGAAAGATAGCATCCAGTTCATGATTTGTTTCTGCACTTAATGTTATCTCAAGTGAGCGGAGAGTATTCTTCAATTGCTCGCTCGTTCTCGGTCCGATGATTGGAGCTGTCACAGCAGGATTTTGTAATAACCATGCCATTGCTACATCGGAAGGTTTCTCGCCGATTTTTTGGCAAAGCGCTTCATATTTCAGTACTTTATCATGTTCTTTTTCGAGACGCCCCGGTCGCAACTGCGAGCGACGGGTCTCATCAGACGGCTTATCGAGTGCACCGCCGGCAAGTAATCCTCCGGCAAGCGGGCTCCAGGGAAGAATGCCGACGCCATATTCTTTGCAAGCAGGAATGACCTCAAGTTCGATCGTTCGCGCATTCAAATGATAAATGCTTTGCTCACTGACGAGCCCGAGAAAATGCCGCGACTTTGCTGCTTCATTTGCCTGCACAATATTCCAGGCTGCAAAATTAGATGAACCGGCATAGACGATCTTTCCTTCGCGAACAAGCTGTTCATAGCCCTGCCAGGTTTCTTCCCACGGTGCCTGACGAAAGATATGATGCATCTGGTAAAGCTCGATATGATCTGTTCGCAAGCGCTTCAAACTTGCTTCACAGGCTTGTTTGAGCCGGTAAGCTGACACCTTGCTGTGATTCGGCCATTCGTCCATCAACCCGTATAGCTTTGTCGCAAGAATAACTTTCTCGCGGCGCCCGCCACCTTGAGCAAACCACTTACCGATGATCGTTTCGGTTGCTCCCTTGCCCATGTGTCGGCCATAGACATCGGCAGTATCGAAAAAATTAATGCCGAGATCGAGGGCCTCGTCCATAATGCGAAAGCTATCGGCTTCGCTGGTAACAGGTCCGAAATTCATGGTGCCGAGGCAAAGGCGGCTGACTTGAAGGCCTGTTCTTCCGAGATAGGTGTATTGCATGAATGTAATAATTAAGAACGAGTGCAGTAACGAGGTGGAAATTACCTTTTGCTCAAATTATAGGAATCCTTAATCATATCCTGAATTTCTTTCGGGAGCTCTGCTTCGTATATATCAAGGCCACCATATCCGCCGGCCCTATTAGAAGCAAATATGATTTTTTTACCATCATTAGTTATAACCGGACACATATCTTGAGCATTTGAATTTATATATTCCGGAAGTCGGATAGGTTTTGACCACGAAGTATCAGAATTTCCTATGCTCTTAGAGAAGAATATGTCGCGACCGGACGAATCAGACTTTGAGCAAAAGAATAAAAATAATCCATCTGGGGAAATATTAGGCGTACCTTGAAGGTCGCCTATATTGATAGTTGAACCAAGGTCCACAGCCTCTGACCAACGTCCCTCACTTGATCGATGAGAAATGAACAAATTTATTTTTTTTCCTCTTTTGCCCTTCGAATCTATCCGATCCGAAGAAAAAATTATAGTGTTGCCGTCCAGTGTGATTGTTGGAGAACTTTCCCATGCCGCTGTACTTATTGGACTTTGCAAAATATGCGGATATAGTTTACCAGTGCTCAGTATTGATATTTCCCAAATGTCAACACCTCCAGTTTCACTGGCAGCTATATAAGCATGTTTATTTGTATCAAAACAGATACTCCCACAAGCCTTAAAATCATTTAATGAAGAAAGATATTCTGGGTTTGACCAGATAGTATCTGCTACTTTATTGTCATGTTTTGCAATCCAAAATTTATCTCCAACTGACTCTCCGCCAGGTACTGGCCGACGTGAGGTAAAAAATAATGTCGAGCCGTCATGACTTAGAAATGGATAATGATCTTCTTGTGGACTGTTAATTATTGGACCGAGATTACGAACTGGTATTTTGCCATTAAGATGATTCTGTGTTGGTTGAGCTAAGGTCAGCGATTTCACGCATAGAATAATAGCAATCGAAACAATTATTTTTAACCTGTGCATTGCGAAAGAGTTTGCAAAATTAACTTGATCGTATGCCTTAGAATTCCAAGATTTATATAGTTTTCGAACCACCATCATCAAAAACTGGTTTTACCCGCTCTCCAAGAGAGAATACCCCACGGAATGATCAAAGTACGAGTTTATTTTAGTCCGCAACATATCGACGAGTTAGTGCTTCGCGATAAAACAGTCGTTGTCATCGATGTCCTCCGAGCTTCGACAACGATCACGTATGCCATGGCCGCCGGTGCCCGCGAAATCATCCCGGTCGGCTCGGTCGATCAGGCAATGAAGATCGTCGGCAATCTATTCAGCACGTCAACCATTCTCTGTGGCGAACGTGGCGGAAAACGAATCGAAGGGTTTAAACTTGGTAATTCACCAGCAGAATATACACCGGAAAGTGTCGAAGGCAAATCGCTTATTCTTACAACGACCAATGGTGCTGTGGCTCTGACAAGATCGAAGTACGCTCGCCATTGCTTTATCTCAAGCTTTGTAAATCTCTCCGCTTCGGTTCACGCCTTGAATGAACTTCCCGATCTTGAAGAGACTGGGCTCATTATTATATGCAGCGGCCGCGAAGATGATTTCTCGCTTGAAGATGCAACGTGCGCCGGCTTACTTCTTGCAGCACTTTCTACTCGCAAAGAACTGGAATTAACCGATAGCGCTCGCACCGTTCTTTCGATCGCAAAAGAATACGGCAACGACATTTTATCGACGCTTCAGCAGAGCGATCACGGAAAATATTTGACATCGATCGGCTTTGCCGACGATATTGTCACTGCCAGCACCATTGATGCCTTACCGCTTGTTCCAGTTCTTGAGCAAAATGCCATTAAAAAGAAACTGATCTTTACTTAAGGCAGTAGTCACTGCATGCGCTTCGTCATTATCGGAACAGCTTACCCCCTTCGCGGCGGCATTGCCCAATATGTCGGTCTATTATATAAAGCCCTCGTTGATAGAGGACACGACGCAAAGATCATAACCTTCAGCCGCCAATATCCGAAGATATTATTCCCCGGGAAATTTCAAGAAGAGCAGGGAAGCCCTGGCGTTGCAGTCGAATCGCTACAAGTCATTGACTCGCTAAATCCTCTGACGTGGCGAGAAGCAGGGAAGCGTGCTGCCGAATTCGAGCCCGATGCGATCATCTTTAAATTCTGGTTACCCTTTTTCGCTCCTGCCTATGGACTCATCGCAAGAACTGCAAAGAAAATATTGCGGAAGAAAGGGAAGAACGTAAAGATCATTTTCATTGCGGATAATGTCATCCCCCATGAAAAGAGGCCGCTCGATAGAGAACTGACTAACTATGCATTCAAAGTTGTCGATCATTTCATTGTTCAATCGAGTGCTGTCGAACGAGACCTAAAAATTGTCAAACCCGATGCAAAATATTTGCGGCTGGAGCATCCGGTGTTTGAATCCTTCGGTGCAGCTATTAGTCGGGAGCACGCACGAAAGCAACTTGGACTACCCGACTCTGCAGAAGTCTTACTCTACTTTGGATTTATCAGGAAGTATAAAGGTATTGATATTGCGATTAGGGCAGTAGCTCAAGCTGCGAAGACAAGGCCAAATCTGCTGCTCGTTATTGCTGGTGAAAGTTATAGCGGGGAAGAAGACTATAAAGCCCTCGCGAAGCAATTAGGGTTGCTCGATACAAACGTTAAGTTTTTCGATCAGTATATCTCCAATGACGATGTGTCCCTATATTTCAGTTCAGCTAATGCGGCACTCCTTCCTTATAGAAGTGCGACTCAGTCGGGAGTAGTCCAGATCGCCTATAATTATGACTTGCCGGTAATAGCAACGAATGTCGGCGGATTGCCGGAGATAGTAGTAGATGGCAAAAGTGGGCTTATTGCTTCGGAAGCGACGCCGGAATCGGTAGCCGAAGCAATTGAAAAGTATTTCAATGGGTCTCTCGAAAGCACCTTGCGAGCTGGTGTCCGAGCCGAAAAACCAAAATATACCTGGGCGACTTTTGTGGAAGGAATCGAACGAATCAGTAGGTCAG
>DASTAO010000264.1:0-7831 GCA_035712525.1 Kapaibacterium sp. (SeqCode) | reverse complement strand
TCGATGAGATAGGAAATGCCAACATTCACTTTGCCGACATTCAGCCAGTCCATTATCGTGTAATGCATTGCACGATGCTCAGGCTCTGCCGAAAGCATCTCGGAGAATAATCCGCAGGCAATAATAAAACTGATCGTAACGGCAAGCGTCCCGATCCAACCAGCGATCTGCTTATTCTTATACTTCGACCCGAATAAGCCGTTAATGGCAAATCCGATAAGCGGCGAGAGTGTAATATATGGTATAAGTTCTTTCACTTATCCTTTTAATAAATTCAGACTATCGATATCCGTCGTTTCCCGATTGCGATAGATCGAAATAACGATCGCAAGGCCGACTGCCGCTTCGGCAGCAGCAACGGTCATGACAAAAAATACGAGTACCTGCCCCTGCTGGTCGCCAAGGAATTGTGAGAAAGCAATGAGGGTCAGGTTAACGGCATTAAGCATAAGCTCGATGCACATAAAGATAATGATCGCATTTCGGCGAAACAATACCCCCGCCGCTCCTATCGAAAAGAGCACGGCAGAAACGATCAGATAATTCGATAACGAAGTCACGATATCAACTCAATTTCTTCTTAGCTAAGACGATCGCTCCGACAGCCGCTGCTATAAGCACCAGCGATGCCATTTCGAACGGAAACGCATAACTCTTATAAAGCAGCATTCCGACGGATTCAACCGTACCGAATTCTGCTGCTTTTGCACTGACGGCCTGAGGCAGTTTCTCTTTCGAGATCATGATGATCGCAATGATCTGCACGGCGATCGCCCCGACGCCAAGCACACCAAGAGTCGTTTTCCAATTCGAACCGATCGAAAAAATTTCCTGCTGAAGATTTAACAGCATGATAACAAATAATACCAGTACCATGATGGCACCGGCATAGACAGCAACCTGGACAATCGCTAAAAATTGAGCTTGTAACGTAAGATAGAGTGCTGCAAGGAAGCAGAAGGTCAGTACCAGCGAGAGGGCGCTTGAAACCGCACTCTTACGAGTCACCATAAGGATCGCCGAGCCAATGGCTCCGGCGGAGAGAATCCAGAAAAGTATTTCGTTCAAACTTCCCAAATCATTTGTTGGCTGCCAACCGACAACCGATACCTAAGAACTACAACTATTACGGCCAAATGCGAGAGATCGTGCGCGGGAATGGGATCGTCTCACGAACATGCTCGATACCACAGATCCAGGCAACCGTACGTTCGACACCTAAACCGAATCCAGCGTGCGGCACACTGCCATATCGGCGAAGATCGAGATACCACTCGAATGCTTCGACCGGCAGATCGTGCTCCTTGATGCGAGAAAGCAGTGCATCGTAATCATCCTCACGCTGCGAACCACCGATGATCTCGCCATAGCCTTCGGGCGCCAGCATATCCATTGCCATCGCTTTATCCGGTTCGTTCGGATCGCGCTTCATATAGAAGGCTTTCACGGCAGCAGGATAATGATGCACCATCACCGGACGGTCGTACTTATTCGAGATAACGGCTTCATCCGGTGCGCCGAAATCATCACCATACACAAACTCTTTATGCCCCGAAGCAAAGCGCTCGGCTTTTTCTTCGGCGGACATACTGCCCCAGTATTCCTTTAAGATATTTGCTGCTTCATCATAATGCAGCTTTGGGAACGGAGCTTTTACGTTTTCTAATTTCGAAAGATCGCGTTCGAGAACAGCAAGTTCTTCTTTGCGATTAGTCAGAACGCGCTGGACGATATAGGAGACAAATTCCTCGGCAAGCTCCATATCGCCATACAGATCCATGAAAGCTACTTCTGGCTCAACCATCCAAAACTCAGTTAGATGGCGGCGAGTCTTTGACTTCTCGGCGCGGAATGTCGGACCGAAGACATAGACTTTGCCAAGTGCCATCGCACCGGCTTCACCATAGAGCTGACCCGACTGCGTCAGATACGCATTTCCTTCATCGAAATACTCTAACTCGAATAAGGTGCTGGTACCTTCGGCAGCATTCGGCGTTAAGATCGGCGCATCGAGAAGGTTGAATCCCCTCTCATCAAAAAAATCTCTGATCGCATGAACGACTTCATGGCGAATCTTCTGGATCGCATGCTGGCGTTTCGAGCGAAGCCACAAATGTCGGTTGCCCATAAGAAACTCGATGCCGTGTTCTTTCGGGCTGATCGGATACTCACTGGCAATTTGGAAGATCTCGATGCTCTTCGTAAAGAGTTCGACCCCACCCGGAGCCTTTGCGGCTTCCTGAACGGTGCCGGTAACGGCAAACGAAGATTCCTGCGTCAGCTTATCGTAGGCAGCAAAGGTATTATCGTCGACCTGATTCTTCATCACGACGCACTGACAGATGCCTGTGCCGTCGCGCAATTCCAGGAATTGAATTTTGCCGCTCGACCGCTTATTATACAACCATCCACGAAGAGTCACCTCTTTGCCGATGTGCTGCTTAAGATCTTCTATATAGATTTCCTGACGCAAGTATTATTTAGAATAATAAGTTACAAATATACGAATGAAGCTGTCATTGCGAGAAAGGCTTTAGCCTCTTAGGCATTCGGCTGGGCCGGCATATTAGCCATCATCTGGCGCATTTCTTTCGAGATCTTACCATTCGAGAAGCGCTTCATCATCTTCTGCATCTCGGAGAATTGCTTTACCAAGCGGTTAACTTCCTGCACGGAAGTACCCGAACCGACAGCGATCCGATCACGACGCGATGCATTAAGTATCTGAGGATAGCGGCGTTCGTCTTTCGTCATCGACGTAATGATCGCTTCGATGCGATTGAATGACTTATCGTCGATATTGGCATCTTTCAATGCGGCAGCATTTACGCCGGGAATATAGCCAAGCAGATCTTTGATCGAACCCATCTTCTTGATCTGAAGAAGCTGCTCGCGGAAATCGTCGAGCGTAAACTCATTCTTACGAAGCTTCTCTTCAACCTTTTGAGCTTCTTCTTCGCTGATCTGCATCTGTGCTTTCTCAACGAGGGTAACGATATCACCCATGCCAAGAATACGCGAAGCCATACGATCGGGATAGAACTGCTCGAGGGCATCGAGCTTTTCACCGGTCGAAACAAACTTGATCGGCTCCTGAACGATCGAGCGGATCGAAAGCGCTGCACCGCCTCGGGCATCGCCATCGAGTTTCGTCAGGACGACACCATCGAATTTCAGTTTATCATGGAATGCCTTTGCAGTCGTAACGGCATCCTGACCAGTCATGGCATCGCAAACGAACAGAATTTCGTGAGGCTTTACACTCGACTTAATATCGGCGACCTCTTTCATCATCGTCTCGTCGATCGTCAAACGGCCGGCGGTATCGATGATAACGACATCAAAGCCTTTCGAACGAGCTTCGCGAACGCCTTCTTCGGCGATCTTTACGGCGTTGCGCTCATTGGGAATTGTGAAGACCGGCACCTCGATCTGCGAACCGAGCAACTGCAACTGCTCGATAGCAGCCGGACGATAGATATCGGCCGCAACAAGCATTGCTCGCTTGTTCTTTGCCTTTAAGCTATTCGCAAATTTTGCCGTGAATGTGGTTTTACCCGATCCCTGAAGACCGCAAACCATCACAATAGTCGGCAACTCGGCAGCATAGGTAATATCCTGTGCCGGACCGCCCATCATCTCGACTAATTCATCATAGAGGATCTTGATGAACTGCTGTTCGGGGCTAACCGATCTCAGTACGTCTTCCCCAAGAGCTTTGGCCTGGACATCATCGACGAATTTCTTGGCGACCTTATAGTTAACGTCGGCATCAAGGAGGGCGCGACGCACATCACGGACGGCATCGGTCACATTTGACTCGCTCAGGCGTGCCTGGCCGCGAATTTTCTTATATAATCCCTCGAATTTGGAGCTTAATTCTTCAAACATTACGATCTTTCAATTTGGCGGCTTTCTAACAGTAATGAGGGGGTGTTTGTTCAATTTGGGGGATCGGGGTGGTGAGCTCTTTTGAATTGTCATTCTGAGCGAAGCGAAGAATCTGAAGATTCGGCGTGCTGAAAGCTTAGATTCTTCGCTTCGCTCAGAATGACAGCGTTACTGTCTGTTTAAAGACCCCACTATCGGGTTGGGGGGGTAGATTGAGTACTGTCATTCCGAACGGAGCGAAGCGATGTGAGGAATCTGGGAGTGGAATACAGTTTAATAGCAATGAGGGTAATAAAGAGCAAAGCACCCACAGATTCCTCCCTCCGGTCGGAATGACAATGATACGGTTCGTCAAATGACAATGATATGGTTCGTCATCGGACAAAATCGCATAGCGACACCATAGCTCCGTAGGAGCGGAATGTCGGTAGCCCCGTGCGTAAGCGCGGGGTTTGGACGTAAAAAAATTTTGGAGCTCCATAGGAGCGAAATGTTTCTACCGTCATTATTGAAGAACATCACGCTCCTACGGAGCTTTAATTTGTTAAAATAAATCTTTACCCCGGGCTCACGCCCGGGGCTACCAATATTTCGCCCCGATGGGGCTAACGCCTGCGGCTACGAGCGAGAATCGCACAACGTCATTGCGAGGAGCCATTCGATCCTCTTTGAAGCATAACAATACCTCCGGCGACGAAGCAATCCCCTTCTGAAATATAATAATATGTCACCACAAGGAGCCATTGCCTATTCGTTCGGGTTGGATATATCATCAAAGGCTATGAAATTCATACCGATTGCCGTGATCTTGATCTTACTGACCGGAGCTTTTACAAGCTCTTGCCGGCATTATCCGTCTGCTCCAAACGACAGCACCAAATGTGATACCTGTTGCGATACTTGTCATACCGATACAACTCACCATCCTTGTGACACTTGTAATAAAGTATCAGATACAACTTCTCATAATTTTGAATGGACGGAATACACAATACCCTCAAGATCAACTCTTTCCGGCGTCGCTGTTTTTAGTGATAATTTAATCTATGCCTTTCTTGATAAACTGTTTGTGTTTAACGGAGCAACCTGGACAGAGACAAAAGTGACCATTAATGGCAAAAATTATCTACCTTTGTTTACTGATAGCTATGTATTTGGAATGTCCAATGAAGAGTATTGGTCTGTTTCAGGAAATATTATCTATCACGGCAAAAAGTATAGCGTTGATGAGTTTCGATTGGATCAGATTGGGATAATGAATTACCCTATTGACGGTGGCGTCCGAAGCTGTTGGGGACCTTCAAGCAATGATATGTTTTTTGTTGGGGATACTGGGACAATTTTTCATTATGATGGTGCTAATTGGACTAAGTTTCCAAAACCAACAACGAAAGACTTACGCTCGGTGTGGGGTACTAGTCACAACGATGTCTGGGCTTGTGGATACAATACTTCCAAGGGGCAAACAATTCTGTTACACTATGATGGAAATTCATGGACCGAAGAGAATATCTCAATAACTAATAATACTATAACAGGTGGATTTGATGGTGTTTGGGCTTGTGATAGTGCAGGTCATAAGTTCGTTGCCACAAGTGGAGCTCTTCTAATTCGAAAAACGGATAATGGAAATTGGCGAAGTGATAGCGGGCTTGTTCCAAATAGATTAGGTGACGGCAGTTTTATAGGGATAGGTCCTGTTGGAAATTCTCCTAATGATATGATGGCTATTGGGGGTTGGGGGTTTATCGCCC
Organism: Kapaibacterium sp. (SeqCode); assembly: GCA_035712525.1. Classification (GTDB taxonomy): domain Bacteria; phylum Bacteroidota; class Ignavibacteria; order Palsa-1295; family Palsa-1295; genus JAFDZW01. The sequence continues at coordinate 2,186 of DASTAO010000264.1, read as the reverse complement.
ATTGGAATGGCAAAGACTGGAAAAGGTATGATCAATTATATAATTACGGAAGTGCCATATATTATACAGCAGCGTTCTCGATTAAAGGTAATATAGCTTGTGCCGTTGGTTCTAAAGATGGTCAAAGTTGGATAGCAATAGGCCGCCGAAAGCAGTGAAAATTCGGCACCAAATATTTATCAACAAATTATTCACATATAATATATTTATGATATATTAATTTGGATTTTATCGAAATATTTCGTATATTTGTATTGTCGATTTTCGACATTGAGTCCGCCCAGGCGGACTCTTTTCATTCAGGGGGTAATTTATGTGGGGGGTACACCAGTTATGATGATATATAAAGAGTTATAATATCATCTTTTGCTTACGGGACTTAGAAAATAGTAAGGGTAATATGCTCCCGATCATCCCCACATACATCGGCTCGATCCCAAATAAATACTCCGGCGTGATCGTATTCCCCTGAATGATACCAACGCAATACGCCAGCAGTGAGAATACTCCCCCGGCGATCATCGAAAGGACTGCCCGCTGCTTAGTTGGCCGCCACTTATCGAAATAGCTTAGGGTCAATGGGAACAATAACATCGGGACTAACACCGACGCGAATGAATACCAGATCATATAGATCCGATCGGAAAGCGAAATGACTATGATGGAGATAATAGCCGTTACGAATAACCCCAACTGCGTGAATCGCTTTACCCGCGTTTCTTCATCGCCGCCGAATATTCGCCAGAGGATGTCCCGACCGATGATCGTCGCACTCATAAAGAAGAATGAATCGACGGTCGAAAGAACCGTTGCGAGCATACCGGCATAGAATGCTCCTTTAAGTCCCATCGGCAACACTGCTTCGGCAAGTGCCGGATAGGCAAACTTACTTTCAGCAAGATGAGGAAAAGCCGAGCGGGCATATAGGCCGGCGATATTCGTCATCGCATCGAAGAGCAGCCAGAACAAAATGGAGATGAGCATTCCATTGCGAGCGATCTTCGGTGTCTTCGCCGCAAACACTCGCTGATGAACATTCGGATCGACAAGCGTAACGAGTGCTCCGATATACCACACAAAAACATACCACAAACTGAATGCACCGAACGGAGCTTTATGAGTAGCCGGTAGATGCGAAGAAAGAAAATCAAGTCCGCCGAATGTACCGATCGAATACGGGATAATGAGAATAAACCCGGCAAACATCACAAAGAACTGAAGAATATCCGTTCTGATCGATGCCCGAAAACCACCATTAAATAAATATGAGATCGAGGTAATAATAGCAACAGCAACACCAACCCAATAACTAAATCCGAAGAACCATTGATACAGCGTTGCAAGCATCATGATATACGCCGCCGGGCTCGTCATGAAGGTGGTGGCAACCGCACCAAGATATCCGGCCTTTTCACCATAGACCGCACGAAGCCTATCAGGAATGGAAAGATGGACCCGATCGGAATTTACTCGCTTTACCAAAAGAAGAGCAAAGATCAATGCCGCTACATAATATGGAATGCCGAACACTACCCACGTAACAATACCATTATCATAACTATACTCCCCTACTGCAATGATGCCACCATACCAGGTTGAAACAAGAGTAGCAATAAAGGCCGGCAGCGTCAAGGTTCGACCGGCAAGGATGAATTCTTCTTCTTCGGATGCCTTCTTTTTAAATTTCCGAAACGTTATGAATCCTGCAAGAGCATTCGCAACGATATAGAAAATAATGATCCCAAGATCAAGCGGCGAAAGCGATGGAAACTGGGTCATGACTTATGGGCTAAAGAAATAAGGAGCGAGCCCGATGAAATGCTTACCGTCGCAATATCCGCAGCAATGATATTACTTAATCCTTCAAGATGTCCGAAACTCATAGATTCATCTTCTAGCGGATAAAATAGTCCCTTCGTAGTTACACCACTCACCGCAGGCAGTGGTGTTGTAGAAATACGATTTCCCTCTTGACCTCTGGCAGTAAATGATGGATGCTTTTCCGTTAATAAATAGTGACTCTGATATTGATCGATACTTATCACTGATTTGAACTGATCTCGAAAACGGACAAGGACACTCAAATTAGTCAGTGTATGGTCAGTTCGTTTCCCATGCAAGCCAAGTATTACGAGAGAATCGGTTAATCCCCGCTCAATAAGATGCCTCAGTGCTTTTTCAAGATC
>DASTAO010000263.1:0-8423 GCA_035712525.1 Kapaibacterium sp. (SeqCode) | reverse complement strand
ATTCCTGATACATCTACCTGTTCTGTTGCAACCGATACACTCGAACTCGCTGCAAAGAGTGACATCATCTTCTCACTCGGCGGAGATGGGACAATGCTCACAGCGGCACGAGCGATCATGCGGACAAATCCCGATGCGGAGCTTATCGGCATCAATCTCGGCCGCTTAGGATTTATTTCTGAGCACTCCACCGATCTATTGCAATCGATCGTTACCGGCTGTACCGATAATACTCTTCTCAAAGAAAAGCGATTACTCTTAGAAGCGATCGGTACGAGCGAATCCAATGAGAAAACCGGCGTACTTATTCGCCGCGACATCCTGAACCCAGAGCGTGAAAGCGAACGAGGAGATTCGGCCAGACTAATGGCGCTTAATGAGATTGTACTCGATAACTTCGGCTCGACTCGAATGCTTACGCTTGAGATTCGTGTTCAGGGCTCTCATCTCGGTACTCTTCGCGCAGACGGAATAATCGTCTCCACGCCAACCGGCTCCACCGGATACTCCGTTAGCGCCGGCGGCCCGCTCGTCGAACCGACAAGCCAGGTACTTATTATTTCTCCGATCGCCGCGCATTCGCTTTCGGTTCGTCCGGTGATCGTGCCTGATTGGTACGAAGTTGATATTGCCGTCTCGAACGATGCTAATACACCGATCCTTGTTGTTGCCGATGGACAGGAAGAAGTAGTTATCGAGAGTCCCGCCGTGATAAGAATTTCTGGGTACCAGAACCGATTGAATTTATTGCGCCATCCCTCACAATCGTACTTCGACCTCCTGAGGACAAAGCTATTATGGAATGCAGACGCCCGAGGACAACGAACGTCTTCTTAAACGCCTAAAAGTCTAAGGTAGTGAAGGGCATTCAATAAAATGAATAGCACCGGCGAGACAAAGATGATCGAGTCAAGCCTATCTAGAACCCCACCATGACCCGGTATTAAATTCGACGAATCCTTCACTCCGGCATCGCGCTTCAAGAGCGATTTCCCAAGATCACCTATCTGCCCTATGCTTCCGGCAATAATGCCGATGATAATGCAATTAGTAGTCCCCAAAAAAGCTAATGGCTCAATAACCATCGGCGCAACTGCCCACAGAGCGATTGAGGCAATAAATCCAGCAATAGCCCCCTCCCATGTTTTTTTGGGGCTTACTCGTTCGAAGAATTTGTGTTTACCAAATGCTCGTCCGGCAAAATACGCGGCGCTGTCGCAAACCCAGATCGATACCAGAACGGTAAGAATAAATAGTCCGGGCATGTAATGACTATACATCTCCTTCGACGTTATCCAAAAAGCAAGCGAATCGAAGATGCCAAACAGCGAGCCACATCCAATGCCGATATACACTGCACCAAATAACGTGATCGCTGTTTGCTCGATAGGATTCGGTAGATTACGAAACAACTCCACCGCAAGGATAATAAACGCTCCAAGAAACAGTGCTGCCATGGCAATGCCAATGACAATATCAGTATCCCAACCGAATAAATATTTCAACCGGTAATGTCCAAAAATCAACGCCGTGATCATGGTCAGCACTACGCCAAGAATATTTTGCGGCGCAATGCCTTTTGTTCTGGCAAGCCCGTAATATTCCCAAACCGTCATCCCAGAAAGCATCACTGCCAGTGCATAAAAGCCGAGCGGCTTATAGAGCACAATAAATAATACAATGGGAATCGCAATGACTGCGACTAATACTCGCTGGGCAAGATTACTCATTTACTGATTCGTGATGTTCGTAAGTATCGTGATGGTCGTTAATGGCCGCTAATTCATACTCGGCATTGTGGCGCGCACTTAACGGCTCCGTCCACTTCTGGAATAAAAATAAGCCCATAAGAAATAACGGCAACGACACACCGAGCAGCATAAGCGCCTGCGTTATCGTCATTTCAGGCGTCCCCGCAAGAGCATCCACCGTTTCCTCCGAGCCGCTAAAAAAATAGATCGATAATACGATCAGTCCATTATTAAGCGCATGAGCAAGCATGCTGACTCGAATATCATTCGTTCGATATGCCAGCCAGCCAAGCGTCGCCCCGATCGTAAATAGTCCCGGGAAATTCATCGGGCTTGCATGCATAGCAGCAAACAGGATCGAGGTAACGATAATGGCAATGATTGGTCTCGGCTTTTTCCTGCCACTCCGCTCAATATTTGTCTGAACGAAGCCCCGAAAAAATACTTCTTCGGCAATGGCAGGAATAAGTGAAATGCCGATAAGCAGAACAATAAGCTCTTCAGGAGAATGGGCAGTCGTCAAACTTCCCATCATCTTATCGAGCGTATCTTGTAATTTGGTGAGAGTATGAAAGAGCGAAGGAATAAGCTGAAGCAGACTCGTCCAGAGCATCCCTAATCCGCTCCCGACTAATTGCGCCAGCAGCATCATCGGCACACCGAATACCAAAACCTTCGTCGGCGTCTCATGCAATCCTTCAAGACGAAAGACAGCCGAGAGATTCTGCCGCACATTTTTGGTTATTAGGATTGGAGCGGTAAGCATTACCGATAATTGTGCCAATCCATTGACCGCAATGATAACAGCCGGGCTCCCCCCTTCGACATTCATCCCATACAATGCAACAAGAAAAATCCCGCCGATCACATTAAATAAAATGATCACCGCGACCGTGATCGCAATGCAGCGCGCTATGCCGAAATATCCGTTTCTCATAGTCCGAATTTCTTTCGTTTACGCCACAGCGTCGCACTGTCGATACCGAGAATTCGTGCTGCTTCTTCCAAACTCGATATTTTAGAAAGCACAAAAGTAATATGCTGCCGCTCTAACTCTTCAAGCGAGATAAGCTCTGGCGAAGCAACCACTGTGCTTTTACTGACCTTCGGATGAGAAATATACTCCGGAAGATGCGACGGTAATATCATTCGTTCACCGGCTGCAAGCACAGTAGAGCGAATCATCGCATTCTCAAGCTCACGGATATTCCCGCGCCAATCGTATTGCTGCATGATCGATTTGACCTCGGGTGATAATTCGAGCGGCGATTTTCCGCGGCTTGCTCTGGCAATAAAATATTCAGCGAGAATAATAATATCCCCTTTGCGAAATCGGAGCGGTGGCACTAGCAATCTAAAGCCGCTTAGCCGGTAAAACAGATCTTCACGAAAGTCGCCTTTATCAATTGCTTCTTCAAGATTACGATTAGTAGCAGCAACGATCCTCACATCGCTTTTACGAGTTGTGTTTTCACCAACGCGCTGAAATTCCCTGTTCTGCAAAAACCGCAGCATCTTTGCCTGCATCGGCATCGGCATTTCGCCGATCTCATCGAGGAACAGTGTCCCACCGTTTGCCGCTTCGACAAGCCCGACCCTATCTTTGATCGCACTCGTAAACGAGCCCTTTACATGACCGAATAATTCGGACTCGATCAACTCCTCAGAAAGCGCCGCGCAGTTTAACTTTATAATCTGCTTCGCACTCCGATCGCTATGATCGTGAATAAAATCAGCCAGCAATTCTTTACCAGTCCCAGTCTCACCTTCAATGAGTACTGTCAGATCGGATGCAGCAATCTTCTCAGCAGTCTTTAAGAGAGAAAGGAGTTCAGGGTCTTTGGTTATTATCTTAGAAGCTTGACCGTCAGATGCCTGCTCTTCCTGGAGCGCATTAACCCTCTTTACAACAGCAAGCAGATCACTCTGATCGAATGGCTTCTGCAAATAATCATAAGCGCCGAGCTTCAAAGCTTCAATAGCAGTCTCGATAGTAGCATGTGCAGTAATAATAACGATCGGCAGATCGGAGGATCGGCGACGCAATTCTTTCAGCACCGTCATCCCATCCATCGGATGCATCATCAGATCGACGAAGGCGGCGGAGTATTTCAACTGGTGAGAATCGATATCGGCAAGTGCCGCTTCACCGGCAGAATAGGAGGACACATCGTAGCCCTCACTCCTGAGAGCCATCGACATCGTCTTCAAAATATTCTGTTCGTCGTCTATGACAAGAACCTTAGGCTGCACGGTGCGTATCGGATTGAATTAAAAACTGTAGCGTAAAAGTGGTGCCTTCTCCAACCTTGCTTGTTACATTGATCGAGCCGCGATACAATTCAACAAGCTCTTTTACAATGGCTAACCCCAGTCCGATCGAACCTGGCGTTGCGGCGTCGGTTGGTTTGAGTTGAACAAATCGTTCAAAGATACGGCTAAGATCGGCTTCGGCAATTCCAACGCCGGTATCGCTAACCTGCAACTGCCATTTGGAATCATTAGAAGTTAGATCAACCCGAACCCTTCCCCCACTCGGCGTATGCACTAACGCATTTGATAGTAAGTTCTGCAGGATCGATTCAAAATGCTCCTGCTTCATACGGGTCTGAAGCACATTTGGCAAGATACTCGAAAGCAGGATATTCTTCTCAGTGAACTGTCGCTGCATCGACGCAAGTAGCGATGTTGCCACCGCAACAGCATCGATCGTTTCAGTTACTCCATCGGTGCGATGCTGCTCGATTCTCGTGACCGTCAAAAGATCACGAATCAATTTTGTCAGCCGATCCGAATCCATTTTCGAAGTAAGCACTAACTCGCGCTGCTCTGTATTCAGGCTGCCGATCTTTGCGTCGGCTAATAAGTCAAGAGCCATTCTGATCGAAGTAAGTGGAGTCCTGAATTCGTGAGACACCTTCGCGAGAAAATCATTCTTCAATCTATCAAGCTCCTCAAAATGGGTAATATCGGCAAAGTGCAACAGAGTCCCAACAACGGTACTTCCTTGTTCGGAAGTAGGAGCAACGATTTCGATTTTGGATATTGTATAAAACTTGCGCTTCTTATTAACGATAAATTCAAGGACTTGAGGTTGCTTTCTCTCAGACTCCAGGCGGATCGCCTCAAGAACAGACTTATCCAAAAAAAGAGATTCTACCGAGTCTCCGATCATTTCAGCTTCCTTGCGTGAAAGCAACTCTTCAGCGCTCCGATTAGCAAGCAACAACTTATTACCTGCATCAAATAAGAACAGCGGATCGGTAAAAGAAAGAATAACTGCCTCGGACTTACTTTTCTCAGCAACTAACCGATCGATATTTAATTTCTCGTACCCCTCAAGCCGCTCAGCCATTCGATTGAATTCAAAACTAACGGCCCCTAATTCATCAACTCCCTCAACTTGCAAGCGTGCACTAAGATCGCCCGCCTGAAGCTTTTTCAGTGAAGCGCGTATCTGTTCAAGCGGTTTTGTCGTTTGCCGACCGATGAGAATGCTTGCACCAATACCGATCAGTAGCGAAAGTACGGTAATAAGAATAACAGTGCTAACGGCATCCGCTGATTCTTCGGAAGCTAATTGGCGCGTTCGCTCGAATAGTTTGGATATGGCAGTGGCAAGATTTCGATTGGCAGTCGTGAGGTTACCATATGTCGGGATCAGAACTCCGTCATAGAATTTTCCTGCTTCGATAGGGTCATCTTTTATCCGCCGCAAAAATTCAGGCAGTTGCGCCTGGTACTGATGCCACAAAATTTCTTCTTTCGTAAACGCTGCTGCGAGCCCTGGAGAAAGATCGGAAGGAATCGATGAAATGATCTTTTCGGCAGTAGTAAGTTCTGAGCTTACTTTCGCTGGCTCCGAACTTAGCATCTCCATTCCCTTGACGGGTGACGAACCCAGAAGATCGACCTCAGCTTCGTTCAACCGAATGAGCGATTCATAGATGGCAAGGTTCGAGCGGTCAGCCTGCGATACCTGCTCGAATGCTTTGTTAGAAAGAGTAGTAAACGACCGAAACGACATCACGGCATACACCCCCAATCCCGCCAGCAGCAGGACGATGAGCAAATAGCCGACAAGGATCTTCGATCGTAAGGTCAGGAACATCGATGCTCTAAAATACGAAAGCGGACAGTGATCTGCCCGCCTTCATACTCTGAATTCGAAAATAATTATAATTCGACAACCGATTCGACCATATCCGGAATGGCCGATTCATAGAGCTCACGCAACGAGTCGATCTCTTCATCAATAAGCCCTGCGATAGCAAGTTTTGTGCCACCGACATTTCCGATCGCTTCCGCCTTCACTCCGTTGTTCGAAGCAATGCGAAATACTTCAACAACGCAATCCGGTGCACAGCTAATGACGACTCTTCCCTGTCGCTCGCCAAAGAGATAGCTATCTTTGCGGACATACTCGGCAGCTTCGATAACTGCACCAATGCCCCCGGCAAAGCAGGATTCGGCAAGCGATACAGCCAGCCCACCTTCACTTATATCATGAGCACTATTAAGTAATTTACGTCCGCTGCAAGTTACGAGCGTCTTGATAAGACGATTCTCGCCTTCAGCATCGATGTTCGGCGCATTGCCAAGCGCAACTCCGTTATTGCAAAGTGCAAGATACTCGCTGCCACCGATGCCATCGTTCTGATTCTCAGCTTCGTAAGCTGTCAGCAAAATGATCGCATCGCCTTCTTCTTTGAAGGACGAAGAAATAGCATTTGAAATATCATCGATAATACCGAGCATCCCGATCGTTGGTGTCGGAAAGATCGCGCCATCCGGACTCTGATTATAAAAACTGACATTACCACCGGTAACCGGAGTCTCAAGAACGCGGCAGGCATCGCCCATGCCACGAATGGATTCCGTGAATTGATAGTACACTTCCGGATCGTACGGGTTACCAAAGTTCAGACAATTCGTAATGGCGATCGGCTGCGCACCCACACAGGCAACGTTGCGTGCCGTCTCACAAACGGCAATCATTGCGCCGCGATACGGATTGAGATAGACATAGCGCCCATTGCAATCCGTCTTTACCGCCAAACCTTTCGATGTATCTTTTATTCTGATGATGGCTGCATCGCTTCCATCGAGCGCAAGCGTATTGGTACGAACCATCGAATCGTATTGCTGATAAACCCAACGCTTGCTTGCAATATTTGTCGATGCAAGCAATTTTTTTAGCATTCCAGACGCATCGCTTACATCAGGCATCGATGCAACATTGAACGAAGAAGTAGTTTTTAAGTAAGCAGGTTCTTTAACGTCACGCTTATAGACTGGCGTCATATCGCCACCAAGAGCGAGTGCCTTTGCCGGAATATCGGCAACCGTTTCGCCGTGATAATGAATAACGACTCGGCCTGTATCGGTAACTGTCCCAACTACTTCAGCACGCAGGTCCCACTTATCGAATATCTGTCTGATCGCTTCAACATTCTTCGGCTCGACGACGACCAGCATTCTCTCCTGCGATTCGGAAAGCATGATCTCATAAGCCGACATTGTCGATTCGCGGAGCGGCACTTTGTTAAGATCGATGTCCATTCCGGTACCGGCCTTAAAACTCATCTCGGAAGTTGAGCAGGAAATACCGGCAGCGCCCATATCCTGCATACCAACAACAAGCTTATTCTCGATCGCTTCGAGTGTTGCTTCAAGAAGGAGTTTCTCTGTAAACGGATCACCTACCTGAACGGTCGGCCGCATATCGGCAGCATCTTCGCTAAAGACGGCACTAGCTAGCAAACTCGCCCCATGAATACCATCGCGGCCCGTACTTGAGCCAACGATCATTACGGTATTACCAACACCTTCGGCCGTAGCACTAACAGTCTTCCCTGTCTCGACGATTCCGACAGCCATTGCATTGACAAGCGGATTACCCTGATAACATGGATCGAAATACACCTCGCCAGCTACCGTTGGCACTCCGAATGAATTACCATAATCGCTGATACCGTGAACGACTCCACGCAGCAAAAATTTAGTCCGGTCGTTCTCTAGATTACCAAAGCGCAGTGAGTTCAACGCCGCGATCGGCCGCGCACCCATCGTAAAAATATCTCGAAGAATACCACCAACGCCTGTTGCAGCACCTTGATATGGTTCGACAGCAGAAGGATGATTATGCGATTCGATCTTGAATGCTACTGCCAGCCCATCGCCAACATCGACAAGCCCTGCGTTTTCTTCTCCGGCTTCGACAAGAAGGCGCTTGCCTTTTCGAGGCAATGTTTTAAGCTGTGAGATACTATTCTTATATGAACAATGCTCGCTCCACATCACCGAGAAAATACCAAGCTCGGTATAGGTCGGAATGCGGCCGTTAAGAATGGTGACGATCGAATCGAATTCCTCAGCAAGCAAGCCAAGATCAATTGCTGTCTTCTTAGCTTCTTCGAGTGTAGTAATAACGTTGGTCATCTAATAGAAAAGGAATACAACCGTGCACTGCAACGGAAGTAAAAAATGAATGGCAAGAAAAAAACTACGAAACTTGTTTCTTCGTCCGATGGCTCTGCGAATACTCAGATTCGAGCTTCTCGCGATCCTCATCGCTCGGTGCGCGGTGCGGGCGAAGTTTTTCATACGCCCGCTCAGCAGACTCAATAGCAGTCAGTGCTTCGCGACGACGGCGAATGACACTCAGATAAA
>DASTAO010000262.1:0-7134 GCA_035712525.1 Kapaibacterium sp. (SeqCode) | reverse complement strand
ATCAATCGCGGCCTTACCCAATTCCCTGCCGAAGCCAGAAGCTTTATAACCTCCGAACGGGAGAGCATTATCGGTAGTCGAGATAGTATTGATCCATACCGTACCGGCTTTTACAGAGCGAGCAAGGTTATGAGCTTTCTTAATATCTTTCGTCCAGATCGAAGCTGCTAAACCAAAGGCAGAGTTATTAGCTTCGCGAATGGCTTCTTCGACATCGTTAAATTTAATGACGCTTGCAACAGGGCCAAAAATTTCTTCCTGGGCTACACGCATTGAGTTCGTAACATTATCGAGCACCGTCGGCTTCATGAAGAAGCCTTTGGTGCCAATGCGGCTGCCACCTGCTACAACATTCGCGCCTTCGGCTTTTCCGATCTCCACATAATTCATCACATTCTTCAAATGTTCAGAAGAGATCAAGGCGCCGAGGCGAGTCTTCGGATGCAACGGATCGCCGGCAACCATCTTGTTTGCGCGGGAAGTGAGCACCGACATAAATTGATCGTAGCCGCTTGCTTCGATAAAGATACGTGAACCGGCAGTACACATTTCTCCCTGGTTAAAGAAGATACCACCGAGTGCATACTTCGCTGCGAGCTCGATGTCACTATCGGCAAAAACAATATTCGGCGACTTACCACCGAGTTCAAGCGAAACTCTCTTCAAGGTCTTTGCAGCATTCATCATGATCTGCTTGCCAACTTCAACACTACCGGTAAAGGCGATCTTATCAACCTGCGGATGATCGACAAGCGCAGCACCGGCAACATGACCAAAACCAGTCACGACATTAAAGACACCGGCAGGAATACCGGCTTCAAGAGTAAGCTCTGCAAAACGAAGTGCTGTAAGCGGAGTTTGTTCGGCAGGTTTTAAGACAACCGTATTTCCACAAGCAAGTGCCGGAGCAACTTTCCAGGCAAGCATCTGAAGCGGGAAATTCCAGGGGATGATCTGGCCGCAAACGCCGATCGGCTCGCGTAATGTATAGGCAAACACGTCGCCACCTTTAGAGACAGGTATCGTCTCACCAGTGATCTTCGTAACCCAGCCTGCATAATATTCAAAACATTCTGCAGCTTGTGGAATATCGAACTTAGACGATTCGAAGATCGGCTTACCGGTATCAAGCGTTTCCAATTCCGAAAGCTCATCCATGTTGAGGCGAATAAGGTCGGCAAGCATCTGTAAACGACGCTGACGATCTTGCGCACTCATCTTACGCCATTCACTTCCCTCTTCGAAAGCAGCCCGGGCTGCTTTAACGGCGAGATCAACGTCGGCTGCATCGCCTTCAGCGATCGGAACGATCACTTCACCAGTTGCCGGATTGATGGTATCAAACGTCTTACCACTTACCGAATCGACAAATTGACCGTTGATAAAATGCTTACCCGGCTTTGGATTAGCTTTTTGTGGCTTTAACTCAATTAGAATATCTTGTGAAAGTAACGTATCGCTCATAATTATTTTGTAGTTGCGGGATCGGTTTGTGATTTTAACAATTCTTTCTTATAGTAATCCAAGCGTTCTTGGAAAAAATCTTTGTCTTCCTGTTTATGCGCAAGTTTCATTGCCTTCTCTTCATCGGCGATGGCTTCATCATATCGCTTTAAGGCATAATAGACCTGAGCACGAGTATCTAAATAATCCTGATTTTGAGGCTTTGCCGCAAGAGCTTCATTCGATAAGACTAAAGCCCGTTCCCAATTCTTGCTATAAGTCACCAAGTCCCATGCGTAATTATTTACCAGATCGGGATCGCGAACGCCGGTATAGGCAAATATCTGATCGTAGATCCTTGCAATGCTATCAGCTTTCTTTCGCTGCTGATAGAACTCAAGTAGATCGCGCAATCCTTGCAATGCTTCGAGACTATCATCACCATGCTTCGGAAGTCTATAGAGCCATGCTTTAACAAGTTCAGCTTTGCCTTCGACATTCATTCGCAAATACGCATACTGCTTTGCCGCATCGCGAGCGTCGTCAGGATGATTATTAAGCGTCGCAATTACCCCAAGCTGATAGACGACACTATCATAATCCGATCGTTCGGTAAGCCTGTTAAGATAACGCTTGCGAGCATCAAAGCTTGTGGTGTCTCGCCAAAAAGCTTGCCGTAATGCCTGGACGGTATTCTTTCCATGCAAATAATCGGTAACTACTGCGATGAATTCTTTGGCCGTTAATAAATTCGGCAACGGTATTCGTTCGATCTCAGCGCTATCCGGACGAATGAGAATGGCTGTTGGACGCATGGCAATTGCATACCCTTTTTCAAGGCCATCGAATCGAAGACCTAACTTTCTTAAGCTATCGAAGCCGACCGTTGGCGGTGGATCGGTTGAAAAATCGTTTACACCGATCTCAAAGTTTTCACAAAGAAAAACCTGAACGGCAAGGTTTGTTAATGTCCGATCTCTAAAACCAATACTTGCTGAATCGACATAATCGACATTAAAAGCGATCGTCGGTTTATGCGAGCGTTGCGAAGCGGCTAAGGCTTCATCCCACATTTTCTTTACGGGAAATTGCCACTTGCCTTCTTTCTTTAGAAGAGCAATTTTGGTCTGGAGCGAGTCGAAGTAAGCGGTCTCGCTTTTTTTTACTTTAGGCTGTGCTTTATGCTGAGCTGAAAGCGAAGCAGTAATTACAAGCGATAATAGAATTAAAAATATTCTCACTTATTCTCGGTACGGCGGATTTGGATACGGTCGATCTGTTCGTCGCTAAATCCCGATTTACGCATTAATTCAACATCATCAAGAACGGAATCCATCAATCGAAGCATCGATTGCGAAAGGCCCATTAAAGCAAAGCCGCCATCGTGATATAAATTCTGCATCGTCACTTTGCGAGTCAGATCGCTTAAGAGTGTCACGCAGTAATCACCACACTCCTCGGCACTGGCATTCCCAAGCGGAGCCAGGAGATCCGAATAATAGTACATCTTATCGAAATCCTCGATGCCACTGCCGGCACGAGTCCAGGTGGGCGATTGCGAAACGGTATTCACTCGTATCTTCTGTAACCCAAGACGAGCTCCATAGTTGCGAGCGATCGATTCGAGGACAGCCTTTGCTTCAGCCATATCGGTATAGGTAGTAAACGGACGCTGCGCCGCCATGTGCGAAAGACCAATGATACTAGAGTAGTCGTTCAGCACATCATTCTCAAGCGCACCACTGATCAATCGGTGGAGTGAAAGACCTGATACATCGATCGTCTTAAGATACCAATCGTAATTTAATTTTTCATACGGCATTCCTTTGCGGATGTTGGTTGACATTCCGACCGAATGAACGATAAAATCGATCTTGCCAAAGCGTTCTTTTACTTCTTTAAAGCAGGTATCGATCTCAGCCTGATTCGAAGCATCACAGGGAATAAGCGGTGCATTACCGCACATCGCTGCCAATTCCTGGGGTTTGCCAATGCGCAATGCCAGAGCAACGTTACTGATCGCAAGCTTAGCACCTTCGCGGTAAGCAGCCGTTGCAATGTGCCAGCCAAGACTCGATTCGTCAAGCGGCCCAAAAATGATGCCGGTCTTCCCTTTTAATAAACCGTATGAATGCTCTGCCATTTGTGGTTTTTTTAATTTGAGCACAATTAAACAAGTCTTTAGAGGTAAGGGTTTTGTTTTCCTAATTTATGAAGAATTTACAAATCCATCAGAAATTAATTTATTAACAATTTATCAACATATCAAATATTTATAACATTTTGATTTGTAATTTTTCTGAATATTTCGTATATTTGTAATGGAAAGAAACAACAAAAAAAGAGCCGGTTTTCCGGCTCTTCCAAAATAGAAAAAAGTATGGGGGGGGTACAGCAGTTATGATGATAAATAAGCCACTTATGACCCCATCGGCAACCACTCACTCCATTTCGTAAAAGACGAGGCCGGAAAGGAGCTTAGGGAAAAAGTAGGTAGACTTCTGAGGCATGAAAGCTCCCTCCGAAGTAACGGCCATCATTTCATCGGCAGAAACCGGCTTTAGGATAAAGGCAGCATTATAGTCCTGCTTCGATATCATTTCATCGAGCTCACTTAAGGTGTGGGGATATAATAAATTTGACTTTGCATCGATCTGATCCTGGGTAAGCCCTGCGATAGGCTTTAATATCTCTTCATGAAGCCGGTACACGGCAAGCCTTGTCAGGCTAGTAGGATTCGGCGATGCACCCACTCTATCGCTTACGACAATCCACTGTGGAGCTTCAGGAAATTGAATGGACGTCACTGCGCCTTCTTTATGAAGTAGCATCATAGCTTCTTCTCTCGATGAAGCAATGGTTACATCGAACTTCTTTTCGAGTTCTGCAAGAAAGCTATACTGATTAAATGTCGCTAAACCATAAAGGACGCGATGTGTCGGCAGGATCACTGTCCCATCACCTCGAAGATTTGCCAGGTAGATCATTATTTTTCCGGCGCCTGGTAATTCAGGATGCGCCTCTGCAAAAGCCACAGAAGTCTCGTAGCGATGATGTCCATCCGCTATCACGATCTTCTTTGATGCAATTAACTTCTCTAACCGAGCAACTAACGGCGGATCAACTAACTTCCACATCGTATGCCGTACTCGTTCGCCAGAAGGTAGCTGCTCATCGACATCGACAATCGGAGCCATCGCCGTTACACTATCGATCGTATGGTCGAATATCTGGGCTTCGTCATCAATAAGTCCGAAGATCGGGCTGAACTGAGTTTTTGTAGCTTCAAGTAATGCAAACCGATCTTTCTTCGCTTTAGGCAATGTCTGCTCATGTGGCAGGACATCGCCGGCAGAATAAGGAGAAGTATTTAACAAGCCAAGCACACCACGTCGGGTTACCTGAATGCCTTCCGGAGTTCGGAAGGTTTGGTAGTAGACATAAAATGAGGGCTGCGATTCCTGAAGCACTATCTCCTCAGCCTTCCACTGTTCAAAGAACTGCTTCGCACTTGAATAGGGATCGGCATCGCGATTAAGCTCCAGACGAATTACATTATGTTCGTCCTTATCATAGAACGCATCGCGTTGCTCAACAGAGATGACATCATACGGCGGTGAAATAACTTCTGAGGCCTTGACTTTAGAAGTATTATATCTGGTACCGGTAAAGGGAGAGAATACATTCATATAGTTTTAGACTTGATATCCGAAATCCTTCAATGCTTTCTTATCATTACGCCAATCGTCCTTTGACTTCACGAACAACTCAAGATAGACCGGTTGTCCTAAAAACCGCTCGATCTCATTGCGGGCAGCAGCACCAAGTTTCTTTAATGCTTCGCCACCTTTGCCAATGAGAATAGATTTTTGATTATCCCGCTCGACCAGCACATTCGCCTTAATAAACCACTTCCCTGCCTCACGCTCATCATACTCGATTATTTCGACTTCCGTTGAGTACGGGATCTCGTCACGAAACTGCTTAAAAATATGCTCGCGGATAAACTCACTGACAAAGAATCGATCGTTCTGATCCGAAAGCTGCTCGGTATCGAAGAACGGCTTTCCTTCAGGGAGATATTTTCCGAGCAGTGCCGGGAAATGCTTAATGTTATGTTTTATCTTCGACGAGAATGGAATGATCTCGGTAAAGATATTCATATCCCCATACTTCTGCAGGATCGGAAAAAGATCTTTTTTATCTTTGATCAGATCTATCTTCGATAGCGCTAAAATGAAGGGCTTCCCTTTTGCCAGCTCGACGTATTTATTCCACTGCTCCGGCAATGCTTTATCAGGAGGAAGATTTGCTTCGGCAAGCACTACGATGACATCGGCATCATCGAAGGAGCGCTTTACTTCTTCGAGTAATGCCTTATGATGCAATGTCGTCGGCCTTGGCATAATGCCAGGAGTATCGAGGAAAATGATTTGCTCCACATCAGAAGAATAAATGCCCAGCACCCGCTTGCGGGTGGTTTGCGGCTTTGCCGAAATGATCGAAAGCTTTGTTCCTAACAGAGCATTAAGCAGCGTCGATTTTCCGGCATTCGGAATCCCGGCGATCGCGCAATACCCCGACTTAAAACTTGATGTCCCTTCGTTACTCGTCACTCGTTACTATTATTCTTATGGCTCTCTTAACAATTCTTTTACCCGAACGTCGCAGCTCTTCATTGCCTGCTCGGCAGTTTTCTTTTTATACAGTGCCTGGGCAACTTCATCTTCAAGGATCGCTTCGATCTCAAGCCACTTCGGATGCACCGGAGTCATCTTTGCATTTTCAAGTTGTTTGATGAATACTGGTCCTTGGTTACGCGTCAAATAAAAACTATCCTTCTGCAGCACGCTATTAGCCGGAAAAATATTAAACGCTTTGGCCAGACGAAGTTCGATATCCGGCCGGCTCAAAAAGGCAACCAGTTTTTCAGCTTGTGGTTTCATTGCTGAGGCTGAGTTTACTGACAAATATTCTCCACCAGCAAATGAAATACCAGGATGTCCATTGTTGCCCGGAAACGGTGAGCAATACCAATGGAAATCGGTTTTCGATAATGGCTTTAATAGCCATGCCCCACTAAAAAGAATTGCCAATTTTCCTCGTTTGAACAGATCGTCAAGATTCTTCTGCGTCTCAAGTACACCGCCATCAAGTTGCTTGACGTAAAACTCTAATGCCTCAATATTTTCTTTTCTGGCAAATGTAGGGTTGCCACTTGCATCAAGAATATCATTGCCATTAGACCATATCTGCGGTAATATCTTTTTATATAGCCGATGAGCATCCGATCCGTTAACACCAATACCTTTCGTATCAGGAAGCTGTTGAGCGGCCAAGCCGAGTTTATACAAACCATCCCAACGAGATAATGGGTTAGTATCCGAATAATCAGAGTCAGTTGCTTTAATAAGCAAATCCTTGTTTACAAACAATACTCTCGTATCGACAAACCATGGAACAGCATAGACGTTATTCTTCCAAATCCCCGGCTCATGAGCATAAGCCGGTGTTGCAGCAAGTCGCTCTTTCAGAGAAGCATTTTTTGAAAGATCTTCTAGAACTCCACTTGATGAAAACTCCGCAACCCAATCGCTTCCAAATTCGATAACATCGGGCGCAGTTCGGGCATTAAAGTTGATCATCAACTTGGTCTTGCCGTCACCCCAACTTAATTCACTTACTTCGACC
>DASTAO010000261.1:0-3020 GCA_035712525.1 Kapaibacterium sp. (SeqCode) | reverse complement strand
TGCCTTCCATCCTCCGTTGAGTTCGGGGCAAGCGGTTTGGTGCTTCCATAGCCGACTACTTTCAGGCGATTAAGGATAATCCCCTTCGAGCCGAGATATGCCTTTACGGCAGCAGCACGAGCTTCAGAAAGTTTTTGGTTCGATGCAGGTTTACCAACGTTATCGGTATGACCACTAATGGTAACTTCGACATCCGGTTTATCTTTAAGCATCTGCACTAAGCGATCAAGTTCGGAAAACGACTCGCTCTTTAGCTCACTCTTATTAAAATCGAAAAAGATATTATTCAGTCGCACCGTTTCGCCTGAGGCAAATGGCACGAGCTTCAGATCCCGATTGATCTCTTTATAAGTATCGATCCTTTTAACATCAAGATTTTCAGACACGGGAATATATCCTTTAGCTTCCCCGCGAAAACCATAGAGGTGGCCGGCAGGTAATGTAATTTTATAACTGCCATCTTTTGGGTTAGTACGCGCAATACCGGCTTCTTTTCCACCAGGTAAAATTTCGTAATGGATCTCAGCTGAAAGTGGATGGCCGGTTTTTGAATCGATAGCTTTGCCATAAACAAGAACTACCGGCTCCGGTTTTAGTGCCTGCGGCAGTTTTGCTCTGAAAATATCGAGTGAACCGACCGAACCTTTGTTTGAGACAAAATAAGCATAATCACCCGAAGCTGGGACGGTATAATAAGCATCCCAATCGGGAGTATTAAAATCAGGACCGAGATTAACAGGCTCGCTCCATTTCGTCCAGGAATCATCGAGCCGACGCGTCATGAACATATCGACCGAACCATAACCGGCAAAACCTTCTGATGAGAAATACATCGTCTTTCCATCGGAAGCAAGGAATGGCATCCCTTCATCGGCTGCAGAGTTTACATCCGAACCGAGATTCTTCGGGGCACTCCACGATCCGTCGTCTTTTAAAAAGCAGACGTAAAGATCACGAACACCATACGAATCGTCCCGCTGCAAACTGGCGATCATTGTTTTACCATCGTTAGCAAGGCAAAATTCCATGAAGCGATGCTTTGTAAAAAAATTATCGATCTTCATCTTCTTCGGCTTGCTCCAGCCACCACCGGTACGATTTGAAGTGCAAAGCCCAAATGACATTCTCCCATCGTCGTCGGGGTAGGTACCGCCAATGAGCAGGGTATTCCCATCGGGAGTAACCGATGCCACGAAGGATATCCCGCCAATATTTAACGGAGAACCAATATTTATTGCGGGGCCCCATTTCCCATCGGACAATAATTCCGAATACCAGATATTATCGTTACGACCGATATTTGCCGGATGATCTTTCCGGTCGAAGTACAACGTCTTTCCATCTGGTGAGATGACCGGAAATACTTCGTCAAACTGCGAATTAATATTATATCCTAAATTTTCTTTTGAGCCTGAGATCTTTGAATTTGCCGCAAGATTGATCTTTGCTTCGATAGGAGTTTTACTATCGGAAATTCCGATGGCATCGATCTCATTATAACCGGGCACTTTCCCGCATTGAAGGACGAGTTCAACGGCTTTGACCTTGTAATCGGTCTTTACAAAAAAGACATGCATGATCCTCGATTGCTGACCGGAAGCAGCGGGTTCGCCATAATATACTCGGTGCGGTTTATCCTGCAGATCGTATAAGATAACTTGCTGTACAGCACCCGGACTGCTATTCTCGGCGATGCCAACCTGCTGGATCGCCATTGGTTTTGCATAACCGACTTTTATATGTTCTTCTCCACCACCAAAGCGACCGTCACTTTTTGGTAACCAGGCACACGGGCTATCTCCGGAAGAAGGACATTTGTTGGGCTTGCCAAGAACCTGTGCCGCTGAATATTCTTTTGCCGAGAACTGGGAGGAAAACGATAGAAGCTCCGAGGCCCACTGGACATCCTGGGCAACAGCTGCCTGTGCCAGGAAACTGTAGGCAAGTATTGATAGCGCAATTAGATAGATTTTGAGCATTGAGGCGTATAACAGTATTTCGATTGGGTGTCATTCCGAGGATTTTTCCTCAACGCTTCCATCCCTTTAGACGTTACTAAGCCTCGTTGTGGAAAGCATACCTTCTACCGTAACTGCCGAGCGTAAGCAGATCTCCATGAGTGGCGAGGTGATCCGAAAAGGAATTCATCTTGCTTCGCTAACCATCCCCATCGCCTATAGCTTTTTTACGCAGCAAACCATGCTGCTTATCCTGATCCCTTTTACGGCTATCGCCTTATTCCTTGATTACGGAAGGCATTATGCAAAATGGGTTCGGACGTTTGTAAACTCGATGTTTGCCTCGATTCTCCGTGAACATGAGACCGATTCTAAAAAGAAATTGCTTTCCGGTGGGTCTTACGTACTGATAAGTGCTTGTCTTTGCATTATTGTCTTTCCGAAGGTCATTGCAATTACAGCCTTCGCTATCTTGATCGTTTCCGATGCCATCAGTGCCCTTCTTGGCCGGCGCTTTGGCAAGCACAAATTCCTCGATAAATCCGTCGAAGGCTCGACCGCTTTTTTTCTTAGTGCTCTCATCGTCGTATCTAT
Organism: Kapaibacterium sp. (SeqCode); assembly: GCA_035712525.1. Classification (GTDB taxonomy): domain Bacteria; phylum Bacteroidota; class Ignavibacteria; order Palsa-1295; family Palsa-1295; genus JAFDZW01. Next base: position 468 of record DASTAO010000261.1, on the reverse strand, counting down.
TGCACCGAAGGCCTCCGGCCTTGGTGCCGAATATGTGATCGGCACGATCGGCGCCTTCGTCGGGACACTGATCGAAGCAGCAAGTGTCCGCCTAAAAGTTGATGATAATTTCTCGGTCCCCTGCAGTATTGGTATCGTGATGTGGTTAGCGTACTATTTGATCTCGGTCATTGGCGATCCGGTCTATTCCTCCGTGTTCGAAAAGCTGATGAAATAGCAAACATTCGCAATTCATTCTATTTCAACACATTTTCCCACAATCTAACATTTTTATTATATTTTGTATTTATTCATTTTTTTATTTGCATTTTTGTTGATAATTTCGTATATTTGTACTGTTGTAGAGAAAGTTTGCTAATGCCTTATGTCAAAGATCTACGCTAAAAAGCATATCTTATTCGTACTCATAGCCTTAGCGGCTGGTACGACCCGACTCAGCGCCCAATCAGCCGGCGCTCAATATACCAA
>DASTAO010000260.1:0-13204 GCA_035712525.1 Kapaibacterium sp. (SeqCode) | reverse complement strand
GACGGCACGGCCTGAACTTCGCAAGACACTTATTGCCGGTACTGGCAGCGAATCGCTTCGCATTGCATCGCTGCTTCTTTCATCAGGATTTTCACGACGCTATAGGCTTACCGGATTTATCGGTACTGATTTACAAAGCATCGGCAAAGAAGTACTACCGGGTATCACAACCAAAGGCGATCTTGCAATGCTTGCCAGGATCATCCGCGATGAAAAGATAAGCCAGGTGATCTTTCCCGCCGATGCCTTTTCTTATGGCGATATGCTTGTCGCTATGCAAGCTGTTTCTGCGGAGGAGCTGACTCATGAAGTCAGTTTTAACGTAGTACCTCAGGCAAGTGATGTCCTGTTATCGCGCTCGAAGATCGAGCTTATTCGTCCGGCCGAAAGTAATGAGTCATTAGCACTGATGCCGCTTGAGTATAACATTCAAAAGGTGAGTCATCGGTTGGCAAAGCGCTTAGTTGATATTGTTGGGTCGTTACTGGCATTTCCAGTTGCTTTGATAGGTGGGCTGATCGGCAGCCGCGGGCTTCGCTCGCTTACGAGCCAGCTTGCGCAGGTACTTTCGGGCAAACGGTCGCTTGTTGGCATCAAACAAGATCAGCATGGCGGCAAGCATATTGCCAAGATTGGCCTTGTGAGTTTAAGCGATGTTACCGGCGGGCCGGTATCCGGAATGCTGCGAAGTGAGGACATCGAACAGATGAATTTATACTATGCCCGACACCATTCGATCGGCATGGATCTCGAGATCCTCTTTCGGAAATTGTTGTCGAACAAAACGACGGTATGAGTGTTAAAATAGGGAATATTTTGAGATTTTAGAGTCATTCTGAGCGAAGCGAAGAATCCCCTAAGGTTCTGACTGCCGCTTCATTTGCGAAGACAGTAAGAGATTCTTCGCTTTGCTCAGAATGACATTGATTTTTCTTTTTTGTTGTGTTCACTTTTTGTAAGACTATCATGAAACTCAGATTGGTCATTTTACTCCTCATTCTGGCGACGGCCCCCGCGTTCGCTCAGCGGACGGTTACCGTCATGGCCGATGGCACGGTCGATTCAAAGCCTGATTATGCAACGGTCACGATGATGATCTCTGCGCAGGATGCTACGGCTCAGGGAGCGTTTGCCCGCATCGATGAAAGCTCGGCTCGCCTGATCAAAGCGCTTAATGGCGTCGGTGTTTCTGCTTTCGATATCGAGCAACAAGGTTTAGCACTTAACCCAAGTTATGATTATTCTGGCGGTGGCGGGGCACCCCCAAAATTAGCAGGCTTTCATTTGATGGTGACCTATCAGATCAAAGTCCGTACGCTTGCCGATCTTCCGAAAGTGATCGATGCCGGTTCGCTTGCCGGTGCATCCAATGTTTCGATCGCTTCGTATGGAATTGTAAATCGCGATAAGCTCGAAGAAGGTGCGATGAAAGCAGCGCTTTCCGAAGCTCGCGAAAAAGCCGAACGCCTTGCCGAGCAAATGGGCGGCAAATTGGGTGAGATCGTTTCGATCACTCCGCCTGATGCGGGGAGTGGTGCCGGCGGTGGCGGCATGGAGCGCGAAGAAGAAGAGCATCGCGGCGTGATCGTTGCCGGCAACAATGCCCAAAAGATAAAGAAAAGCGTCGAACTGAAAGTGACGTTTTCGGTAAAATAATTTTTTAGTTGATCGTAGGGGCGAGGCATGTCTCGCCCCTACGCTTTTATACTCATGCCTATAGCACTCGATTTCGAAAAACCGATCGCCGATCTTGAAGCGAAGATCGAAGAGATGCGCACGCTCGAAGGAACGGTCGATCTTTCCGAAGAAGTCGCTACGATGGAGCAGAAGGTTGACCTCTTGCGCCATGAGATCTTCGAAAACCTCACACGCTGGCAGCGCGTGCAGGTTGCCAGGCATCCGGAGCGCCCGTATACGCTCGATTATATTAATGCGCTGACTTCCGATTTTATCGAGCTTCATGGTGATCGTGGCGTTCGCGACGATCCGGCAATTGTCGGCGGATTCGGTTCACTCGATGGTGTTGGCTCTGTGTTATGGGTTGGCCATCAGAAAGGCCGCGATACGAAATCCAATGTCTATCGCAATTTCGGAATGCCGAATCCGGAAGGGTATCGGAAAGCATTGCGCCTTTTTAAACTTGCCGAAAAATTTCGCAAACCGGTCGTTTGTTTTCTCGATACACCCGGTGCTTTCCCCGGTCTTGAAGCCGAAGAGCGCGGACAGGCAGAAGCGATCGCAAAGAATCTCTATGAGATGTCGAAGCTCGAAGTGCCGATCATTATTTGTGTGATCGGTGAAGGCGCATCCGGCGGAGCGCTTGGCATTGGAGTTGGCGATAGAATTTTAATGCTCGAAAATGCCTGGTATTCTGTTATCTCGCCCGAATCCTGCTCATCAATTTTATGGAGAAGCTGGGGCTTTAAGGAGCAGGCTGCTGAAGCATTGAAGCTGACGGCGCCCGATCTGCTTTCAGTCGGCATCATCGACCGCATCATTCCAGAACCACTCGGCGGTGCTCACCGCAACCCGCAAGAAATATTCGATAGAATGCGCAGCGTGCTCGTCGAAGAGATCAATGCTCTTCAGGATAATTGGGATCCTAACGGTGCCCTTACCCGCCGAGTCGATAAATTTTCGAAGATGGGGTACTGGAAGGAGAATTAACACAGTAGGTCAGACACTCCTGTCTGACCATCTAACAGATAGCACGATCTTGCTAAACTACTCAACTCTCCTTAACAACCATTTCTCATGCCGAACCATCGGACGGACAGGAGTGTCCGTCCTACTATAAGAATGTCAGTTATCTCCCACACTGCCCGCCTTCGGGTTCGTTATGCCGATACCGATCAAATGGGTATCGTGTATTATGCAAAGTATCTCGAGTATTTTGAAGTGGCGAGAACGGAGTTGCTCCGCGAACTCGGCTTGCCGTACCGGACACTCGAAGAAGAAGGCGTTGCGCTTCCCGTCGCCGATGCTTCGTTGAAATATTTTAAGGGTGCCGTTTATGATGACGAGCTCTTAGTCACGGCAACGATCGATCCGCTGAATTCACCGCGGCTGCCAATCACTTATAGAGTTATTCGAGGCAGCGATGATACTCTGCTTGCCGAAGGTACTACAACACTCGTCTTCACCGATATCAAAACCTGGAAGCCCGTCCGCCCGCCGAAGCGGTATCTCGAGGCGGTGGGTATATAATGCCTAAAGTATTAGAAGTCAATGGGTTTATTTTCTTTTTCTATTCGCAGGAAGGGAATGAGCCGGAGCATATCCATGTCAGAAAAGGCGGAAACGAAGCTAAATTTTGGCTCACTCCGATCAAACTTCAGGAGAATCATGGATTTTCTCCTGCTCAAATGAGGTTTATCAAAAAGACCATTGCTGAACATCAGCAGCTCTTACTAACAGCTTGGGATGAATTCTTTAATGGATAATTACTATGGCAAAAACGACGCCACAAAAAATACGAGCGACCGATCTTAGGGTTTCTAAAGATCATCTTCAGGTTTTGCTTGAAGATGGCAGGATCGTACTTGTCCCGTTAGATTGGTATCCCAGACTTGAATCTGCTACTCGTAAGCAACTATTGCATTTTGAATGGATTGGCAAAGGGCTTGGCATTCATTGGCCGGATATTGATGAAGATTTATCGGTCGATGGTTTTTTGAAAGGTTTAAGAGCCCCAGCAAATCAGTTTAAGAAAAAGAAAGTCAGCGTATTTCCAACAGTGAAATCAATTGAGACTGTTTTCCGCAAGCGAGTGCCTTCCGCAAAAGTAGCTTAGTATACTATCCATAGTAGCCAAGATCAGTGACGGCTGAACGACGAACAGTAGTCAAAGGGCATCTTATCATCGTTACCAGTTTCATTGGGCTGGTGCTGATCGGAGTACTAATCCGTACCGGGGTTGTAGTTGATATCATCGGTGCTCTTTCACTACTATCATTCCCGGCTGCGGGACTATGGTCTGCGCTTGGGAATAAAAAAGAAGCGGGATTTTCTATCGGTTTCGGAGTGCTGCTTTGGGCTGCGTTACAAGTGCTTGAATTTTTGCGTTTTTACTTTTTTGAAGAAGACCCATACGGCTGGGATACGGCGGGTCATATCGTCATTTTTTTTATTATCCCCGCAGTCATAGGGCTTTTCTTTCTGCTTGGAGTTTGGTATGGGTGGTGGTGGGAACGGAGGGCTTCCGGAAAGGTAGGGCGCTCGTAAAATTTATCATTCTAACCCCAATCCTTAACAATCATAGGTAACCTTTCTATAACTTCCTTTCCGAAAAGAGCTTCCGTGATAAGGCCCATATGTAATAGATCAATGATCCTACACAAATAAGATTTCCCTTTTAACCACCATGTTTGGTAGGCATCTACCATTAGATAGTTTTTAACATTTCGATTTAGGGTACTATTGATTTCTCGTAACTCCATTCCATCAAGCACTACCTCATAAATGCCATCAGCAACTCTGCTACCGAATGTAGTAGTGTTATAATATTCCTTAATTTCCCAAATGGCGATAGGGTCTTTTACACAGGGGAAAGCGCCATCTACATGTCGAGACAATATTCTATATGGTGTATCATTATGTGTAAAAGTAATCAAGGTCTTTGGATTATAGTCGCACTCACTGCCATTCATATTTTCCTCTATTAGCATATTTATTATCCCAGTAAAATATGCTTCACCTTTTTTAAGTCCCTTTTGCTTGTTCATTGGAGTTTCCCAAGTAGGCTTAAGTTCTTTCTTTAATTGCTTAAAGTACTTTTTAGCCTCTTCTTTTTTCATTAATTTTTTTTCTACGAATGAGTTTAGTACCTCTGCTCGATAGGTAGAATACTCAAGAATTAAATCTCCGATAGTTGAATTGCAAAATGGCTGATTAAATAGCCAATGTGCGTCTAATTTTTCGGTTTCATATAACTCAAGAATTTTATCTTTATCATATACTTTTACGTGCCCAGTACCTTTTTCTGCATATCCCAATCGTTGACTAACGAGTTTTAAGTTTGCCCAAAATTCGTCCGGTAGGTTTACAAATTTATTATTTGGTTTCATTTGCTCTTCTTTCAAATTCCATAACAAAGTCAATAAGATTAGTACCGAGTGCCTTACAAAGATCTTTAAGTTCAATTAGATCAATCCTTCTTTCTCCTGTTTCAACTTTACTAACAAAAGATTGTTGTGATTTTAGCTTTTTTGCCAAATCGATTTGTCGCATACCTGATGCTGCTCTTAGCTGGTAAATAAAATCCAGCAGTATTTTATAATCCTTTTTATGAATCGACTTTTTCATATCCAAAGATACATTCTAATTTGGAATATCCCAAAATAGAATTATGGCACACTTTTCATTTTTTTTGGGTTGTTCAGTCTAGAAATTCCTTTTTAAAATGCTAATTGAGGTAGAAAATAAGTTTAATTTAAGTTATCCCCCTAAATATCAATTATTGAAATGGGTGGGTAGCAAGCACAAATCTGCGTTATCTATTACGAGAAATCTTCCACGACATTTTAATAATTATTTCGAGCCTTTCCTTGGTAGTGGTGCTATCCTTGCAACGATAAGCCCGAAACATGGTATCGGTTCGGATACCTTCGCTCCTCTTATTGAGATTTGGCAAACACTAGTATCTGACCCTCAGTCATTAATTGATTGGTATGCCCAGCGCCGTAATCGGTTGCTCTCAGAATCCAAGGAAAAGGTATATGTAAGTGTCCGAGATTCATATAATGCTGATCCTAATGGACCTGATTTTTTGTTTTTGTCGAGGTCTTGTTATGGTGGTGTTATTCGTTTTAGAAAAGCTGACGGATATATGTCTACTCCTTGTGGAGCGCATGATCCTATCTCTGTTGATAGCTTTGAAAATAGAGTTAAAGAATGGTACAGAAGGCTCCATCATGTAACCTTTTTATGTTGCGATTATAAGGAGATTTTCAATCAGGCAAAGAAAGGAGACCTAATTTATTGTGATCCTCCATATTCCTATAGTCAAGGTATTTTATATGGGGCACAGAGCTTCAGATTGGCTGAGTTATTAGAATGTATTGAGAACGCAAAAGGTAAAGGTGTGAAGGTTGCATTAAGTATTGATGGGCAAAAAAAATCTGGTGATTTACTATGTGACATACCTTTGCCTAAAAACCTATTTGAAAATGAAATCCTTATCGACTGTGGAATTTCTATGCTTAAGAGATTTCAGATTCAAGGGAAAAAAGCATATGGTGAGCAAGTCCTTGATAGATTACTGCTTACCTATTAGCTATTCGTTTTGTTTTCAATGACTTGCGAATAAAATCAAAAAATATCATTTTTAATTTGGAAATCGACAAAATATTTCGTATATTTGCATTGGATTGTTTGGCAATTTATCCACAATTACACACCGAAGGGCAAAATGATAGGGATTCTTCGCTCTTCTCAGAATGACGATTTTAACTTAGAAGTCCGCCTCGGCGGGCTTTGTTGTTTTAGGAGGGAAATCGTGTGGGGTGCACAATTATGTTGATGAATTATAATGACTTCCAGACCGACTTTGCAGAGCTTTGAGATTCGAAAACCAAACTGAAACCCGGGTTCGTTTACTATACTATGGATACTACATCACGACCGATAGAAATAGGACTTAGCGAAAAAGACCGCGAAGGCGTTTGCAGGATCTTGACGGTTCTGCTTGCCGATGAATATTTGCTCTATACCAAGACCCGGAAATTCCATTGGAATGTGACGGGGCCGAGCTTCATGGAGATGCATAAGCTCTTCGAGTCTCAATACGAAGCTCTCGATGATATTGTTGATTCGACTGCCGAGCGTATCAGAAGCCTCGGTGGTGCTGCTATTGGCACACTGAACGAGATGCAAAGCAATGCACGGCTCAAGGAAGCGCCGGGGCAATATCCCGATGCGACCTCGATGATCGCCGAATTGCTTGACGATCACGAGCATCTTATCGTCTCGCTTCGCGCCGATCTTGAGACCGCGCAAAATAAATATCATGATGCCGGCACCTGCGATTACCTTACAGGGCTGATGGAAGATCATGAGAAGACTGCTTGGATGCTTAGGGCGTATTTGGCGTAAGAATCAACCACCCTAACCCCTCCTTGAAAAGGAGGGACGGAATATTTTAGACTTGTCATTCCGAATGTAGCGAAGCGGAGTGAGGAATCTGTGAAGATGTGTCTTTCAAAAAGCTCTGCGGTGAGTAAGGAGTCGCATCGTTACGGATTCCTCCCTTCGGTCGGAATGACAGTGAAATATTTTTGTAGTAGTGATAGAGGAATTTCAGCTGGGAGTATTATGAAACTCGCATCTGTTTAAAGTATCATGGAAGTAGCAGGAAAAGAATACGAGATATTAGTTCGGCGCCGTGGGGAGACGGTCTATGCGGCGTTTTGTCCGCAGTTGAATCTTATTGTAAATGGGACGGCGCATCAGCAGGTCGAAGAAAAGATGAAGCTGCTTATTTTGGAGAAGGTTGCAGCAGAACAATCAGCCGGTCCGGCGTCGCCTGAAAGCATTCCATAAGCCTTAAGTCCACCGCGGTACATGACCATACCTCGTTTCGCGACGGTTGCGTTGCCGCTTCATTTCAAATATCATAGCGGCGGCTTCGGCGGGCTGACCTATTCCATTCCCGATGAATTGAAGTCCTATGCCGTACCCGGCGTTCGAGTCGTTGTCCCGCTCGGCAAACGGTTTTTGACCGGAGTCATTGTCGAGACCTCCGACAAAGCAACAACCGGAATCGATAAGATGAAACCGATCGATGACATCCTTGATACAGAAGCAGTATTCGATGAAAAATTTCTTGTGTGGAGTAAATGGATCGCAAATTATTATCTCTGCTCCTGGGGTGAAGTCCTCGAAGCAGCTTTGCCACAAGGCCTCCGAGCCGAGACAAAGACTAAAGTTTTTGCCGTTCGCGAAAACCTTGAAGCGACAATAGCCGATATTGCAAAACGATCGAAGCGACGAGCTGAGGTATTAAAACTTATTGCGGGTTTTGAAAATGGAGTCTTCATTTCGCATCTGACGAAACGATCAAAGATCAATGGGCTCTATACTCATATCAGATGGCTTTCCGATATGGGATACATCAGAAGCGAATCGCAGGAAAGCATTAAGTCGAAGCCAAAGAAACAACGAGTAGCATTATTATCGGATAAACTGGCTGGAGATTCGACGGTATTAACAACAGCACTAATGGAGCTTGAACGGGCTCCGAAACAGGCAAGAGTTATTTTAAAGCTGATGGAGCAGCATCAGCTTTCACCTGATGAACCGCTAGCAGTAAAGCTGCTCATTGCCGAGACCGGGGTATCGGACGCCGTTATCAAAGCACTGCACGAAAAAGACTATCTCAAATTTGAAGACCGCGAAGTTCGCTATGAAATAAAACATCAGCCGATCGCAGTAGAAGAATCACAACAGAATTTTAATTTAACGAGCGAGCAGCAAACAGCACATAATACTATTGCAACATCGATCAATGCAAAAAAAGCAAAGACTTTTTTGTTGCATGGTATTACCGGCTCGGGGAAGACAGAAGTATACATTACACTAGCAAGAAAAGTCATTACCGAGGGCGGCGGAGTATTGGTATTAGTACCGGAAATATCGCTGACACCACAACTTATCGATCGCTTCAGAAAACGGCTCGGTGCTAATATTTCGGTTCTGCATTCCAGAATGTCGAATGCAGAACGGCTATCATCTTGGAAGGCCCTAGCGAATGGGGAAACGAAGATCGCTATCGGAGCCCGGAGTGCTGTGTTTGCACCGGTAAAGGACTTGCGGCTTATCGTTGTCGATGAAGAACATGAATCGACTTATAAGCAATATGATAAAACGCCTCGCTATCATGCCCGCGATGCTGCAGTGATGCGAGCCTTTATGCTGAATGCTGTATCTGTCTTAGGCAGCGCAACACCGTCACTTGAGAGCTATCACAATGCAGGTCAAGGAAAATATCACTTACTGAAATTGCTCCGTCGTGCCCAGGATGCTAAGCTTCCTCCGGTACGTATCGTCGATATGCGAAGACCATTGCAACGAGCAAAGCAAATGGCCGAAGCGAATAGCATTTCACCTGAGCTGAAAGATGCGATCGGTCTGCGGTTAGCGAAGAAGCAAGGGGTGGTACTATTGCAAAATCGTCGTGGTTTTTCAACATTCCTCGGTTGCGGAAGTTGCGGTGAAGCAGTGATGTGCCCCAACTGCGCTGTAACCTTGACCTGGCATCGCGAAGGCAACAGAATGCAATGTCATTACTGCGGCTTCATGCAAAAGAAAGCCGAGATCTGCCCGACCTGTGGCAGCGAGAAAATGTATCTCGGCGGTGTCGGCACCGAACGAGTTGAAGAAGAATTGCAGAAGCACTTTCCGGAGATACGGGTTGCAAGAATGGATCTCGATACGACATCACAACGAGGATCATTCGAAAAGATATTGAGGTCTTTTGATAATGGCGAAACCGATGTATTGCTTGGCACCCAAATGGTAGCGAAAGGATTGGACTTCTCGCGAGTGACGCTTGTCGGCGTTATCAATGCCGATACCAGTTTATGCCTTCCGGATTTCAGGTCAGCAGAGAGGACATTTCAATTATTAACACAAGTATCAGGCAGAGCAGGGCGTACAGAAGAATTAGCCGGCGAAGTGTTGGTGCAAAGTATGCAGCCAAAACATTTTGCAATCACCTTTGCTTCGGAGCATAACTACGAAGGGTTTTATGAAAACGAATTAGTAACTCGTCGCGAATTACTGTATCCTCCTTATGTCAGATTAATCTTAGTTGAATTTAAGGGAGCAACACAATCAAGTGTTGCAGAAAAAGCTCGAGACTTTACTTCACTTATTCCTCAGAACGAACCATACTATCTGATACTTGGCCCGGCCGAACCAGCGATCAAAAAAATCCGCGGTGAGTATCGGCAGCATTTACTATTCAAGAATCTCAGAACACACGATGCTTCCGGAGAAAAAATGCGGCGATTACTTTCCGGAGCGATGGAGCAATATCAAAAGCGATTTGCATCACGGGCAGTCACGGTGACGATCGATGTTGATGTACAGGGAGTTCTTTAAAAACTTAACGCCCGCAGCGGAGCTTTGTTAGGAGTCTCTTCTGCGGGCATTAAGCGGCTTCGATATTTTGTGCTTCGGACGAATACGTCAGTGCACTATTCAAACTACGAGAATACAGGGAGAATAGTTCATTTCGTTTCCTGTAAAAACTCAAATAATAATTTATTAAACTCTTCGGGCTGATCGAGATTGGAAATATGGCCTGCTCCCTCAATCGTCACCTGTTTTGCACCCGGAATATGCTGCTTGAGCTTCTCGGATAATGCTACCGGGGTAATCTTATCGAGCGAACCGGAAACGACTAGTGTTTTATTTTTGATCTGTCCCAATTCCGAGCGAAAATCCGGGCTCCAGGTTGCTTGCCAGGAAGCAAGGTACGCTTCCGGGTCTTTGCGGGCCATTGCATGGATCGCTTCGTCGAGTGTCGGTTTATCGATATCAGGGCGTAGCACCAACGGAATTCGTTCGGCTGCAAAATCCGGAAGCGATTTTACTTCGAGTGCGGCTTTTGCTCTCGGTAAGGTTGCAGCATGATCAGGATAGTAGGCGAACGTATTGCAAAGAGCAATAGTATTTACCGAAGGCAAGCCAAGCCGGATCGCTTCGAGAATGATAACACCACCCATCGAGTTGCCAACCCAATGAGCTTTTTCATATCCTAATGCTTTGATCGCCGCATCGACATCTTTTGCAAATTCAGTTAACGAGATCGGAAGCATGTTGTGATGCACATCGCGTGAGGCCGAATCACCTGAGCCACGCATATCAAGTGCTGCTACCGAATAGCCCTTATCATGAAAGAATTGCAGTTGATATTTCCATGAGGTACGATCGGCGCCGACACCATGAATGAACACGATCAGTTCACCACTATTACGAAGTACATCGGCAGCAATATCTGTTATGCCGCGGACAGGTATATGTTCCATGTTATTTTGAATACGAGGTCACAACCATCTCGACGCGACGGTTAAGCGCTCGCGAAGCTTCATCGTTGCCTTTTTTCACCGGTTTGCTTTTGCCAAACCCTTTTGCCGAAAGGCGCTCTTTCGCAACTCCGTGAGCAATAAGATAATTCATTACAACGTTCGCCCGGTCGATGCTAAGCTTTTCATTGGTTGCCGGTGTACCGACATCATCGGTATGCCCATCGATCTCGATCGAAGCAGTACGGTTGCTCTTGAGGAAATCGGCTACACGATTAAGCTCTGGTTTGCTTTCCGGCAATAGGTCTGATTTTCCGGATGTGAAATAGACATTTTTGAATTCGGCTGTTGCACCGATGGTGATTGGCTCAAGTTGAAAATCGAGCTTATTGCGATTGAACTCTCCTTTAGCGGGAAACGTAAATCGCTCGGATTTTGGCAAGTAGCCATCGGCAATGACTTGTAACCCAAATCGCTGCCCGCGCTGCATTGCGAGAGCGTATGCGCCTAACCCCGCATCGCTATAGACATTGAATGATGATTGATCTTTCGCCAATTCATCAACGAAAATTCGTGCTGCAACCGGCTTGCCGGTAACTTTGTCAGTAACAAAGCCAGTGAATACGATAACCGGCATCGGTGCGAATACCGAATCCTGAGGACGAAGATTTACCTGGTAGAATTTTGATTTGCCACTTCGATTCGAAACGAAATATGCCGTCTTACCATCGGGTGCAACCGTAAATCCGTAATCTCCATACGGTGAATTTATTGGCGCCGGTAACGGGACTGGTTTACTGAAACCGGTGTCGGTGAATTTAGTCATATAAATATCATCAGCTCCGCTTGCACCGGGAGGGCAGGTGGAGCAAATACGGTCGGAAGTAAAATAGAGCGTTCGGTTATCAGCTGCGAAGAATGGGTAATTTTCAGCAAATCCTGAATTGATCTTTCCGTTGATCATCGAAACAGTATCCCATCTGCCGTTGGGGCTGATTCGGATTGCCCAAAGGTCGTCATCGCCTTCGCCATCCATGCCATATTTTCCGCGCTTGCCAAAATTTTCAGCGAAGATGACGTATTTAAAATCAGGACTAAAGGTGCTTTCGAAGCGAGAATATAATTGGAAGAATTTAACTCCACCATTATCTTTTAGTGTTCGCAAAATGCGTTCTTTCACATATACTTCACGGCTTTCCGGAGCGCGTCGGAAGACATCGGCAAGATTGGAATCGGCGGCAAGTTGTCTGTTGATCCCCACTAATAATGTATCGTGGAAATAAGCTTGTGATGTAAATAAGTTTTGATAAATTAACTGAATCTGCCCTACAACTTGCTGCGGCGGCTGCATCTTGCCATCGACAAATTTCGACCGAAGAATATTACCACCTCCACCGCTTATGAAATAAATCTCATCGCCGCGTGGACTGATTGTCGGATTATTCTGATCACCACTATTATTAATTGGCGGTCCGGGATTGATGGGGATCGTCCAGCCGGTATCGGTAAGAAGACGATAATAGACGTCGCCATCCCATCCAAACAGTCCTGGCTGGCGCTGACGCCAGGTCTCTCCGGGCATTGGCGGGCGGCGAGAACCGAAAACCATTATTTTCCCGTCGAGGCTAAAGGTCGGTCGGTCGTCAGCCGAATCGACTAATGGCAGATTGCATTCTTTTACGATCAGTGAATCAGTTCGTTCGAGGGCGGGAGTGACCCGATCGACGGCTGTTTTTTCAGGGGTCGCTTTTTTCTTTTTCCCTTTTTTAGGTTGGGCAATGCCATGCTCCGCACCGATGGTGAGAAATAAAAAAGCAGCAAGAAAAAGTAACGGATTAAACCGTTGAATGAGCATAGTGGTTATAGAAACAGCATTTCTGCTATAATTGTCCAATCGTATTTTGCATGACACCACCCTTTTTCGTAGAACAGCCCGATATTGTTACAGATCGTCTCTTGCTTCGGAGATTGCGACCTGACGATGACGAAGCCCTCTTCGAGTACTGTTCGCGGGAAGTTGTTGCCCAAAATGTCCTTTTTCCCCGGCATCAGACCCTTGCCGATTCACAGGCATTTCTTGCCAAGATATTCGATCAGCAGGGGATAGAGTTCGGTGTCGTCTGGGGAATAGTTTGGAAAGAAACTAATAAACTGATCGGTACCATCGGAGTACATCA
>DASTAO010000259.1:0-3595 GCA_035712525.1 Kapaibacterium sp. (SeqCode) | reverse complement strand
GCTAATCGATACCATATCCCATCCTTCATGCCAGATCACAATTGTGTATTTGCCCGGAGGTAATCCGTCAAAACTAAACTCACCATCGGAGTTAGTTATTGTAGCGAAAGGATTTGCTGTCACCCAGATCCATGCTGTCATCCAGGTATGGCCTGCGTCGCATTCCAGGCTAATCATTCCCTGCTTACGAAGCTCCTGATTATTTTTCTGTCCGGCAGTCGGTTGGGCAAGATTAAAGGCTGTTGTACGCTCAGCTGTACTTCCATAACTATAATAATAGCCATGGCAATTATGAAGGACATCATCATTGTTGATAAATTGCACTGATGATCCTTTTGCTGCAACAACAATGTGAGGTACAAAACGGCAATGGTCCTGAGTAATTGTAGTCGGTTTCAATAACGAGAGACTTGCCGGCGGCGGGTTCTTAATAAAAACAAGTGTATTAGCTACACCATGATCCTTGCCAATCACTAACCGATCGAGCGATTGCTGTTTCCCGCAAACGGCTTGATCGTTTGGACATGTAAACAATTCGGTTTTAGGAATTGGACCCATAAAAGTGACCTTACCGGTTATCTTTCCAGCACCTCGACTCCCATTCGACATGCAAACAACAAGCAATAAGCAGAGTACTATTTTTTTTCTCATATTTTGTTCTGCGATTAACGATTATATTGCTGTTTGGTTAGCAAATGATGTTCCATTTATAAGTTAAACTATTATGAGTTTCAATCGGCATTTTTAAATTCGGAAAGTGACAGAATATTTATCATAAGGAAATTTTCTTTACGCTACAATCAGTGATGGGAGTAGAAAAGTATTTTCTACTCCCGTCTCATTGTGTGCCTTTATTTGGCCAATGTTCTTACGAATGCTATCAAAGCATTGATCTCTTCATCTTTTAATTGAGGTTGTGCAGGCATATTCGGATAGCCAAACAATGCACCTCCCTTCTTAATGGTTATACCAATATGGTCGTCGGTAAGCTTACTCATGTAGGCACCGTTCGAATGATCGCGAGGCTTTGGATTCAGGTTTGCCGCTGCAGGACCGTCACCTTTTCCTTCCTTACCATGACAAGGTGCACAAGTCGTTAGGTAGAGCTGATGCCCCTTTTCAACATTCGCAACATCTGCCTTAAATGGCGCTGGAGCAACAGCTTCTTTGCTGTCATCATTCGCTTCCGATTTAGCATTGTCACCGCCGCAACTCATCAAAGAAATGGTAAGCAATACAGCAAGACTTACCGGAGCAAGTTTAAAGAATCGAAGTGGTTTGAAGTACCGCCGTGTGTGGAGTTCAAAGCTTCGAATGGCTAATAACAGTGGAACGGTCGTCCAGAATAGGAGTGATCCGAAAAGCAATAGCGCGGAGCCCGTCACACCGAAGGTATCGACAAGAAATGCTCCTGCCGGGCCTAAGATATACAGATCGGGTTCGAGTGTCAGTACAGCCAGTATACGGCTGGCATCAACGGGATTAAGAAATAGAATCATTGCTAATATGTTAGATGGTAATGAGATCACCGAGAGGCTGCCCAATAACAAAATATCATATGCAAGGACACAAACGAACCAGATCGCAATACCCAAAGCGGTAGCCTGAGCACGCGACTTCGCCCTGACGGAAATAAATATTCCGATGGCAAGCATTACTGATATCAGTAATTGTGATAGCATAGGATAGAGCAGGAAATGGACAGACTGCTCCAGTGTTGAATTAAACCCAATAATAATACCGGCAGGGGCAAAACCAAGAAGGGTTGCGGCAAATAATGCTACCCATAGCCCTAAGTATTTTCCCAGAAGTAACTCCGTTCTGCTGAGCGGCTGAGCAAGAAGTTGTTCCAAGGTGCCTTGTTCGCGTTCGGAGCTGATAGCAGCAGTCCCCAGAGTAACAGCAACTAAGGGCGCCAAAAAAAGACACAGGTTAACAAGTGTTGCCGTAGTGCGGCCGAATACTTGAAGCGTGATAGCTCCACCAGATTGTAATCCAGTCTCAGCTATGACGATCCCGAGTAATGCAACGATACCGGCATATAAGTATAGCCACCGGTTACCACGGGCATCGTGAAGTTCTTTACGTAATATGATTCGGATAGTCTGAAGCATGGTATTATAGTATCGATTCGCGTGATATTACTTCTTGCATTTCGCCAAGGATGCTTTCGGTTTGGCTTACAACTTTTCCTTGGTCGAGAGTTATCGTCCGGTCAATGATCCCTAAAATATCCTGCTCAAGATGTGTCGAAAAGATAATGGTCTTTCCTTCCGACCTGAGTTCATATAACCAGGTGAGCAGTTCTCGCTGCGACCGGTGGTCCATACTTGCTGTTGGTTCGTCAAGCAAAAGATAAGTCGGGTCGCCAAGTAATGCGACAATAAACGAGAGCCTCTGGCGCATACCACCCGAAAGCTCCGCAACTTTCAGCTTCAAAGCATCAGATAAGTTAACTCGCTCAAGCATCGCCAATGCGTTTGACATAGATCCACTGCGTAATTCGCTATACCATTGTAAGGTCTGTCGAACCGTTAGATCTCCATGTAACGAAGCCTGTTGAGGCATATAGCCGATGTTTTTTCTGACATGCTTTCCATCGGCCAACGGATCCTTTCCGCCGATGCGAATCGTCCCTTCATATAGATGAGTACCGAGGATACAGCGATAAAGTGTAGATTTACCTGACCCATTAGGACCAAGCAACCCAATGCACTCTCCATCCTTGACATGGAAGGAGACCTCATCAAGTGCTTTAAAAGCACCATACTGCTTTGTGACTCTATCGATCGTGATCATGAAATAGCTTCCTTATCGAAGGGCTTATAACAAATAATGGAAAAGCTGCCACCCAGAACGACCAGTGCTGAAAGCCCCGAAAAGATTATTGAGCGGTTTCCGGAATTTTCTACCGCTTGAGTTATCAGTTTAGGTGAGATCATTGGAGCCGAGTCTATAAGGATAGGTTCACCTTTGAAGATCGGGAATAATCTGGTCGCAGATTCAAGCACTAAATATCCAGGAGTATAAAGCAATGCCTGAGATGGTGAATGAGGATCAATATCAAGTTCAGCAATTTGCTCTACACGATACGGAAGATCTCCGATGCCATCGCGATTCTTATCATATCCTCGATAACTGCTCCAGTAATTACCTTGTTTTCCCGCTGTCCATTTTACATTTGCGTTTATGTGCTCACCTTGTTTTGTTACATCAGTAAGATTCTCCAGCATATTATTTCCATCGAAGCTAAACTTCGCACTACTTTGAACCGAAATTCCACAAATGTTTCCGACAATCGTGTTATGTTGTATATCAGAGGACGATCCAAGCTGCATGGAAATACCATCAGCAAAAATTCCGATCTGATTCGCTTCGATGAGATTATCTTCGATAGTTACATTATCAATATCCTTTAGCAAAAAACCGTATGGCGAAGTCCCCCGGCGATGTTCGAGAATAAGATTGTGTTTTGCGACCAGCACCTTTGAATACATTAATGCCAAGCCGAGCAAGTTATCTTTTACCGTATTTGCAATGAAGTTAATATTTAGCCCATACATCGAGTGTAATCCATAGCGGCAGTGAGTAATAG
>DASTAO010000258.1:0-3636 GCA_035712525.1 Kapaibacterium sp. (SeqCode) | reverse complement strand
CCTGTTCATGAAGCATTTTAGCGGCGGGCAGTACAAGATATGGATGTTCACGCCAGGTGCGCCGGCAAAGAACTGGCCATATTTCTGGCATGAATTTCCCATCGAGTTTTCCTATGCCGGGCTTGCTGCTATCATAGCAGGAATATATTCGCTTTTGATAAATACTCATTCTAAGCGATTTCATCTGATCGTTTTCACAGTACTCTTATTCTTCGGTTGCTTGCTCTATTCGATCAATTTCGATATTCTTGAGATCGATCCATATTTCCTTACCGCTTATCTTGCCTGCGGGCTGTGCATTATGTTCGGTTCGGTGTGGCTGATGGATATTATGGGAAAGGATGCTATAAAGAAGCTGCAGGTCGGAATTGGCATTGCACTGGTCTTTTGTGCCCTTGAGATCGGCTCGAATTATTCCGGCGTTGACGAGAGCAACAATCATTTCGTCGACGATGCAACGATGAATGTTCTGAACAATCTTCCGAAGAATGCTATTATCTTTTCATCGGCTTGGGATTTTTGGCTCAGTGGCGCCTTCTATTATCAGATCGTAGAGAATGTTCGTCCGGATGTGCTCGTCGTGGATGTGGCGATGCTTCGCGATCGGCCATGGTATTATAGTTATCTCAAACAGCGGGCTCCGGAAGTAATGGCCAGAGTAAAGCCCGAGCTTGATGCCTTTCTTGTTCATCTAAATCATTTTGATCGTAATGAGCCGTTCGATCAGGCAGCGATCGGCGAGACTTATAAAGCATTTACCGATGCGTTAGTGCGGCGCAATCAGGATAGGCCGATCTATATTTCTTCTGAGGTCATTCAGGAGCGCGATCCGTTGTTTGCTTCGAGCTTTAAGCCGATTCCTGGTGGTATCGAGTATCGCTTTATGGAGAAAGATTCTGCCTTCGATGCTCCATTACCGAAGATACAATGGCGCGATGAAAAATATAAAGTTCGCAATTATTATACCGATGGTTCACGGTTATTGCAGGCGGGAGCATTATCGGCGCGGGCAGAGTATCTCGCTCGCAGAGGTAATTTGGCCGAAGCAAAACAATGGATCGATCTGGCATTGAAGTTTAAGCCGGATATGAGTGTTGATCTGGAGAAGTTGCAAGAGCGGGATAAACGGTATGGGTATACGGTTAATGAAGCTTTTGCAAAAATGGAGCAATTAAAGAAGGCACTAAAGTAAAGACAGCTTTATTATAATAGCATTGCTAAT
This sequence comes from Kapaibacterium sp. (SeqCode), assembly GCA_035712525.1. Lineage (GTDB taxonomy): Bacteria > Bacteroidota > Ignavibacteria > Palsa-1295 > Palsa-1295 > JAFDZW01. The sequence continues at coordinate 2,414 of DASTAO010000258.1, read as the reverse complement.
AATATCTTTTGAATATGAGATACACATTCAAATGGATCCTAAGCGTATTGATAATAACAGCGGCCTCGTCTGCCAGAGGACAGTATTCTTTCGAGTCGATTTTTAATTTCGGATCTGGTGTTTACGCGCAGCAAGCATTTGAAATTTCCCCAAATCAATAAATGGTTGTGGCTATAGACGGAGGAGATTTTTCCGGTCATAGTCCGGGCTTGTTGCTTATTAATATCGATTCCTTAGGATATTTTCAATCAAAAAAAGTATATACGAATTATCATTCATTATTCTCGATTAGCTTTGTAAATAGAACACGGGATGGTGGATATATCTATACTGCCCAAGGCTCTAAAACGTATCATGGGACTAGTCTCGGTATGCCAATTGTCGTAAAATTTGCGCAAAATGGTGATTTTGAATGGGCGAAAATAATAGAAGATTCCTTAGGTGCAGGGACTGTTGAGGGCTCAGCAAGGCTGGCTAGTCAAACAAATGATGGAGGATATGTTCTCACCTCCAACATAGGTATTAGCTCCGTAATAAAGCTAACGGATAGTGGGCAACTGGCTTGGTTTAAGCGGATTCATGCTCCTCATTCACAGGGAGGTTGTTCGATCGATGGCGTTATTGAAATGAGCGATAGTTCTTTAATGATAACCGGTGGATTTAAGAAAAGTACGGACAAAACGAATTTATTCTTTCTATCGAAGTTAAATTCCGTAGGTGAAGTGCAGTGGTCTAAATGCCTTGTAACTCCAGAGATATCTACTTCTCAGATCATTCGGACGGCAGACGGAGGGTTTGCCATAGCCAGTACGGTTTCCAAAGACTCCAAAACCTATGATATCCGGGTTATGAGATGCACTGCTGATGGCAAACTCCTCTGGTCAACATCATTTGATGCCTTTGGCGATGAATATGTGCAGTCGATGACCGAGACTTGCGACGGTAATATTGTTGTCTGCGGTGCAACATTCCTCTTCTCGCTAGATTCTGCCGGTACTGTTTCTTGGGCGAAAGGCATCAACCTTGATTTTGCAAGATTTGGTCTTTTTTCAGTAGCACAATTTTCGGACAGTACTTTTGGCCTAACTGGTACTGTCAGAGACACTAAAACAGATAACCTAATGGCGTTATTTGCAAAAACAAATAAGACCGTCTCAAATTGCGAATGGGCCCCGATTAATTACAATACCTATCATGGTGATACCCTCATTGATTTTGACTTAGTAAATTATGATGATGGTGACCCGCGGACAGTACTTGCTTCTGTTCCTGTCGCTTTTGAACCGGACACTATCACTCTTGAGTATGAGCAAAGTTTATGTGTCCGCTACCTTATGAGGGATGTGTCGATATCTGAATCGAATTCTCGGGCTGCTGTCTTTCCTAATCCGGCTTCTAACCAAGTTTCTTATATACTGTTGCCTTCTTCGATCAGAGCCGGTAATTACATACTCACTATTTCAAATCTGGTTGGTGTAATAGTGCGTTCAGAACAGATGACTATTAAAGAAGATATGCATCAGATATCCTTCCCAACATCCGATCTACCCGCTGGCACTTATTTCATTTCGCTTGTGAGTGAATTTGACAAGAAGGTATTCTGGAGGGAGAAATTCGTAAAACAATAGCCCCGAACCCCAACTGCAAAACCCGTGTTTTCAGCGCCACTATTCAAAACTCATTACTTAACACTACGAATTTAATACTATGGCTATCGAAAAGACCCTTTGTATCATTAAGCCCGATGCCGTCAAGGCAGGGAATGTCGGTAATATTATTGCTCATATCCAGAAAGAAGGATTTAAGATCCAGGCAATGAAGCTTACCCGTTTGAGCGATCGCTCCGCCGGGAAGTTCTATGAAGTCCATAACGAGCGCCCGTTTTATGGTAGCCTCGTAGAATTCATGGCAAGCGGCGCTTGTGTGCCGATAGCCCTCGAAAAAGAGAATGCCATTGCCGAATGGCGTCGCGTGATCGGCTCGACCGATCCTGCAGAAGCAGCAGAAGGTACCATCCGTAAGCTTTATGCGACGAGCAAAGGCGAAAACGCCGTCCACGGTTCTGACTCCGTCGAGAACGGACTCCGCGAGATCGCCTTCTTCTTCACCGAAGGCGAGATGGCTGATCTCGGATTATAATAGATGAGTCGGAAAGAAAAACTTCTTGAACAATTAAAGAATAATCCGAACGATGCTACATTCTCGGATATTCGAAAGTTGCTTGAGCAAGAAGAATTTCTCTTAGAACGGATAAGCGGCAGTCACCATATCTTTCGAAAGGATGCCGTTGTCTTCGTAGTCCCGGTGCACAAAAAGCGGGTAAAATCTGTTTACGTAAGACGGGTATTAGCAATTATTGAAGATATGCGCCCCACAAGGAAAGGACTCTAAATGGAATATCCAATTTTAATTTA